>CAZSOP010000650.1:0-1506 GCA_964608385.1 uncultured Cytophagia bacterium | reverse complement strand
ACATAATTCAAGCTCGAAGAGTAGCTGTCATAATAGTTGTAGATTGCCGGGATGCAGTGATCAGAGCAGCAGTCGCTGTCCTGCTCGCAGGAGGTATCCCCATTAGAAAGGCACACCTCTGCTTCCCAGTGGCCGTCCACGCAAACCTCGATCTCGCCATTAGAATCAGTATCAAAAAGCGCGTTGTCAGCATAGCATTGGCCGTTATAGACGCAGTCAGTAACCGAGGTGCAGCAGGCCCTGTCAACGGTATTGCTCACATATACCACGCCAGCAATCCCTGTACCGTATCGACTCAAGGGCGTCGTTGCCGGAGCACTCGAGCCCAAGCGCCTGGGTATCCTCCGTCATTCTTAAATCTTGTAACCAATGTTTTTAGATAAAGTCATCGGGCTGCATGTGCAGGCACTCGTTAATGGCAATCCCGTCAGCACCGATCAGCCATTTTTTTGAGTGAGGATATCGTTTCGAAAACAGGGACATGCCCGGCAGGGAATTTTTCCGATAGCTGCTTTTGACTTCCAGAGCAGCAATTTTATCCCCTTTTTGCAGGATAAAATCCACTTCCTGATTTCTCTCAAGCCAATAATATAAATGCATTTTCTTTCCGCGAATCTGGTTCAAAAAATGCGCACCGACCGCTGATTCTGTCAAGCGCCCCCAAAAAATGCTGTTTTGCCTGGCCTCAGCATATGTATATTGGGAAAAAGCACTCATAAGGGCGGTGTTAAACACCATTAATTTGGGACTTGATCCCCGTTGTCGAATATGACGACCGCTGAATTTTTTCAATCCCGTCAAAAGTCCGGCGTGTTCCAGGAGCTGTAAATAATGCGCCAATGTTGTTGTATTCCCCGCATCCTGAAGATGACCGATCATTTTTTGAAAGGAGAGAATTTGTCCCGAATATTGGCAACCAAGTTCAAATACTCTTTTTAACAACGCCGGTTTATCGATACGCGTCATGAGGAAAATATCTTTTGAAATGGTTGTTTCAATCAATGAATTTAGAATATAGTGTGACCAGCGCTCGTGATCGGAAATCAAGGTTGCCGCACCCGGATATCCACCAAAAAATAAAAATGTATCGACATCCCATGAAAACGCATCGCGCATTTCCTTAAAAGACCAATGTGAAATCGGAATAAGCTCAAATCGGCCGGCCAGGCTTTCAGACAACCCTTGTTGCAGGAGAAGAGGGGATGAGCCGAGCAGCAAAACCTGCAGCTTTTTTTGTTCGGCAGTGTCTTCATCCCACAAGCGCTTGACCGTCTCGGACCAATTGTTTATTTTTTGAATTTCATCCAAAATCAGGAGCGCCATCTTTGATTGCGCCAGGCGCCGACCCATTTCCCATTGTTGCTCTATCCAGATATTTCCCTTTAGGCCGGGTTCGTCAGCAGAGGCATAGTGAGCCGTTACGGAATTTACTTCCATTAACTGACGCGCCAGTTTTTTTTTGCCCGCCTGTCTGGGACCAGCCAAAATCTGTATGAATTTTCTGGG
>CAZSOP010000649.1:0-1519 GCA_964608385.1 uncultured Cytophagia bacterium | reverse complement strand
CGCCAAAATACCCGCAGACGATCAAATTGGGGATATTGAACAACATCAGGGCGTGGGCCAGGCTCACGCCCAGATACCCGGCCACGTCCTGAATAATCTGCAACGCAGCCGGATTCTGCTCGTCACGGGCCACGCGAAACAAATCGGGCAACGTCTGCAAGACCTGATCCTGCGTGTACGTCGGGGGAAACGGCACATGTTTGACTTCTTTCAGATAGCGTCGAAACAACACATTCTGATTAATCACCGACTCCAAGCACCCGGACGCTCCGCACCGGCACTGCGACGAAGCGGGGGCCGCTTTTAGATGCCCGATTTCCCCGGCAAAACCCTCGCTGCCGGTAAAGAGCTGTCCGTTCACCATAATCGCCGACCCTACGCCATTTCGAATCGTAACGAGCATAAAATTCTCACGGGCGAAAACCACGTTATCCCATTTGGCGTGCATGGCATACGCGCGGTGGTTGATTTCAAACCGCACACGCAAACTGAATTTTTCCTCCAGAAACGTGATCAAGGCTTCGAGTTGCCGGGGTTCTTGCTCCTTCGCCAGCCATTGAAAAAACAGGCCCGGCATCCCGATGCCGATGCCGGACAACGCACTCCGATCCTCCACATACGTATCCAGAAAATTCTGAATCACCCGCGTCAGAAAGCGTTTGACCACGTTGACATCGGTTAACACAGGCGATTGATGATATTGGGTCACTAACACGTCTTCACGTAAATTGGTTAAGATAATTGTTGTTCGGTCGTGGTTGATGTCAATCCCGATGACCAGCGGATTCGTAACGGACAAATCGTACACATAGGCGTTTTTACCGGCCTTACGTTCGCCGCGTTTCATCGTGCCGGAGCACATCAGGTAGTTGCGGTTCAAGAGCGCATTGACCGCTTTGACGGCCGTCCCCCAACTCATGTGCCCCTGGCGCACAATCTCTTTTTTGGAAAGCGGGCCATGCCGGTAGATTTCGGTCAACACTCTTTTTTCGTAAGTTGTCATATTCATTAGATCGCAGTTCATGTAGTTTCACTGAAGTATATATTACAATATAATATTTATGTGATATAATTTCGATATCCGGATGCCAGACCACGCAGGTCTTTTTTGGCAAACGATTTTTATCAAACTGGCAAAATACCTATAAAGCAATTAAAACAATCTTGTCAAGAAAAGTTTCAGAAATCTTATAACAAAAAAACTTGACAAGATTTTAATCGCTTTCTAAATGTCATAAAATGATGTTTAGGTATAAATTTATAAGAAAGGAGGGGGTGCCGGGAAAAATGTCAGGCTTGTCAGTGGAGTCAGACACGAATCACTGGTTCCACACAATCCGCATGGAATGCCTCAGAAATAACGACGTAATATTCCCATTATGACAGTTATTTCTAAAATGATCCGTGCAGTGAAACAACAAACTGAGAACCCGAGTAAGCAAAAGGAGCACGTTATGAAAACAAAACAAGCAGATCGGAAGAGCGTCGTGTAGGGAAAGAGTGTAGATCTCGGTGGTCG
>CAZSOP010000648.1:0-1521 GCA_964608385.1 uncultured Cytophagia bacterium | reverse complement strand
TTCTTGGCGTTTTCTCAGCGGTTAAAAAAGTACTCATTATTCGGAAGAACCTCTTATCTGCATTAATCAGCCGGTTTTTTGTGCACCGTCTTTTTCCCCGGTTGAAATTTTAAACGGTACGTAAAGCGGACACCACCCGATCAGGGCCGTACCCAGTGGGATCAATCCAATTAATCCCCACCAGGATTTCAAGTACAACCCTGCCGCCAGAATGATGATGCCGGCAATAATGCGCAGTGTGCGATCGGTTTTACCCATATTTTTTTTCATTTTCAACCTCCTGTTTGCTGTTTGACACTTGTTTACATTTTAAACAACTCTACAGGATACTATATTCCACACCAGCAACACGCTTATCCGCCAAAATCGTCAAAGGCTATATTTTCAGGTTCAACTCCCAGGTTGTCCAGCATTTTAAGGACAGCATCGATCATAAGCGGGGGCCCGCAGAGATAATATTCACAGTCTTCCGGCGCCGGATGGTCTTTAAGATAATTTTCCAGAAGAACCTGGTGAATAAATCCGCTCGGCCCTTTCCATTTATCTTCGGACAGGGGTTCGGAAAGCGCCAGATGCCATCTAAAGTTATCGTTTTTTTCCTGCAATTCATCAAAATCTTCATCATAAAAGACCTCCCGCAGGCTTCGTGCGCCGTACCAGTACGATATTTTTCGATCCGTATGTATTCGATTCAACTGATCAAAAATATGCGAGCGCATTGGAGCCATTCCGGCACCGCCGCCGACGAATATCATTTCATTGTCGGTCTCTTTGGCAAAAAATTCCCCGTAGGGACCTGATATGGTGACTTTATCTCCCGCTTTCAGATTAAATATATAGGAAGACATGATTCCCGGAGGCGCACCGGGCTTGTTCGAAGGTGGCGTGGCGATGCGAACATTCAACATAATGATGCCTTCTTCTTCAGGATAGTTAGCCATAGAATAGGCCCGCTGCACGTCTTCATTGCTGATGGATTCGAGTTTCCACAGATCGAGTTTATCCCAGTCGGGTTTATACGCTTCCGAAATATCAAAATCGGAAAACTTGACATGATGTGGAGGCGCTTCGATCTGAACATAACCGCCGGCACGAAAATCGACAGTTTCACCTTCAGGCAATTCCAGAATCAGCTCCTTGATAAAAGTGGCCACGCAGTCATTGGAGCGCACTGTACATTCCCATTTTCTGATATCAAAAATTTCCGGCGGAATCTCCAGCGACATATCCCCTTTGACCGGTACCTGACAGGACAAACGGAATCCTTCGCGCATCTGCCGACGGGTAAGCTTGCCTTTCTCTGTCGGCAATATATCTCCGCCGCCTTCTTTGATGACCAATTTACATTCACCGCAGGTACCACCTCCACCGCAGGCGGAGGGTACATAAATCTCCTCCTGGGCAAGCGCATTGAGCAATTTATTGCCCAGCGATACTTTGAGAACGCGATTCGGATCTTCATTGATGCTCAGAGTCGCTTTGCCGCTTGCAACCAGTTTGGATTTGGCAATCAGAATAAGA
>CAZSOP010000647.1:0-1533 GCA_964608385.1 uncultured Cytophagia bacterium | reverse complement strand
ATCCGATTTTTTGACTTCGTGCAACGCCCCGTCACGGAGATCGAAAAAATCCAGTTTCAATTCGTCGATTTCCACTTCCTTGTGCTCGCGCTCATAACTATGTTCATGAATCACTTTGCCGAGATAGACGGTATCGGATTCCTGTTCGCATTTGATATCGCGATGAAACAACCATAATTGCCGGTGGCAGTGGAAATAATAGTTGATCAAAGTACCTGTTATATGAGATTTTTCGTTCATACACAGATTCTACAAAACCGCAGAGATAACGGAGGGTCACAGAGACAAAAAAGATCTGCCAGCGAAAAATTGAATTTATAGAAACGGGTCATCATCCATTTCCTGTCTGTTATTGGTCATGCCCAGGCCGGCATCGTATAGGCATTTGGCCACCAGAACGGCGTGCTTTTCGATTTTATCCTCATCCCGAACTATGGCGAGGTGGCGCAGCTCGATTTGATTTTTATTTTTCAGGCGCCAATACATGCCTTTTTGAATCGAGACCAGCAACTGATCGGCACCGATAAAGTTATAGTTTTCGATAAGCTGTTCATATTCTTTCCAAAACCCGGCAGGCAAAACACGAATCCCATCAAATTTTTCATAAAAGTCCTGTTCACGTTCTTTGGGATAGGAATAGGGTTGCAAAGAGCTCAACGAGTGTTCAAAAGCTGTTTTTGTCCGTTCGTACTTTTCCCGCTCTTTTGGAAGCCAATCCGGATAAACCCGATCCAAAAGCTGCTGTACTGTATTTTCGTTTAAAACAGCGACATCTTTTAACACATCCAGTGTTCGTTGTACCAATTCCATGTTGTAAATGTATTTATCCGATTCGCTGCCATGGGAAAACACAGTTACCGGACATGGTTCAGTATGCCGCCGCCTGCGGTTGACCCGGCCGAATCGCTGCAGCAATGCATCCAGCGGGGCAGGTTCGCTAAACAGGCAATCAAAATCGATATCCAGTGAGACTTCGATGGCCTGTGTGCCGATCAATAAACGGATTTCATCTTTGAACAACTGCTCTTCTTTTTTCCGGCGATCCTGTGCATGAAAACGGCCATGCAGCAGGGTGACCAAAGTTTCGGAAATGCCATATCTCTCCATTATGGTCTGGTAAACCTCCTGGGAGCGCCGAACTGTGTTGCAGCAGATAATGACCCGTTTGCCGGCATCGATTTCACAGACAACCTGGTCAAGACTCATCAGGATATCGCCCTCCTGCAGCACGATCTTGTGCCGGGTATACTCGTGCAAGAACTGTCTTTCGGCAATGACTGCCTCTTTTATTTTCAGCGTTTTGGCCAATATTTGTTTGAGAAAACTCGGCAATGTGGCGGTCATGATTATCACCCGGCAATCCATATAACGGATGAGATAATCGAGCATCACCTGAATCTGGGCAAAAGTTTCCGGTTCATAGGCATGGATTTCATCAAAAATAAGTTTGGCACCGGCAAACTGAACCCATCCCATTTCAAAACTCTTGACACCATAGAAATACTTGAGTAGCTGAAACGGCGTTACCACCTT
>CAZSOP010000646.1:0-1546 GCA_964608385.1 uncultured Cytophagia bacterium | reverse complement strand
CGATCTCTTCGGTAATGCGGTTATCCAGCCTTTTTTCCGATTCGGCAATGGTGACGTTGACCTTGCCGATCTCTTCGGTAATGCGGTTATCCAGCCTTTTTTCCGATTCGGCAATGGTGACATTGACCTTGCCGATTTTTTCGGTCAGACGTTCGTTGACCTTGCCGGTCTCTTCGGTGATGCGGTTGTCCAGCCGTTTTTCCGATTCGGCAATGGTGACGTTTACGTTACCGATCTCTTCACCCACCCGGTGCTCATATTTTTCTTCCAGGTACACCACGAGATCTTTTCTGTCATTCTGCCAGTTTCGGTTTAAAAGCCGGATCAGGCTGTCGACCCCCTCGTCGCCGAGTTTGTCCTTGAGCGGTTTTTCCACCGTAATTATGGGCATGGAACTCTCCTGTTTCCTGGTATTTTACAGATTTTAACCCCGAGTTGCAAGAAAAAAGTTTCGGAAAAGGAAAAACAGGGGTCGGACCAAATTATATTGATGATAAACAATCGGTTGAGCCATTAAAGAGGGCAAAAGTGTCATATATTTAATGCATTATCCTGATATCAAATGCGATCATATCGCGCAACTGTTTCAGGCGGGATCTGATGGATATGAAAATTCCTCCTGCCCCCCCTCGGAATGGCTGATTCATCCATGGCGCGATGCCCTCCCTGTACGGTACCATCCGTCCAAACCCGCAAAGGCTCCCCCATTTTCTTGCCAACCCAATAACAGGTAAACCACAAACAGGAAAAAACGGACAAACGGATGGACAACAGAACAAAAAAACCGCTTTGAAAAAAAAGCACTTTCCAAAGCGGCGCAACTCGAAACGAGCGAAAACTCGGACTATATCAAAGAAAGAGACCGTCAGACCGGCCATCATATAGGACTGATTAACCGATCAAATGAATGTTTGCAGCCCGGCAATGGTATTTATGACCGCTACCGGTATCCTATTCTCACGGCAGAACACACACCGTTTTCCTGGAGATATGATCTGAATCCGGATACCAATCCTTTTCTCATAGAGCGCCAGGGAATCAATGCCGTGTTTAATCCCGGTGCCATTGAATTCAATGATAAAATCTGTCTCATAACCCGTGTCGAGGGTGTAGACCGAAAATCGTTTTTTGCCGTAGCAGAAAGTGATAACGGCATCGATAATTTCCGCTTTTGGGATGACCCCATCGAAATGCCAGAGATGGATGACCCCGATGTCAATGTTTATGATATCTGTCTGGTCAGACATGAGGATGGGTGGGTCTATGGCGTCTTTTGCACGGAACGCAAAGAGCTTATCGATCGCAATAAACCTTTTCTGGGTTAAATATACCCACTTTTTCTGCCCGGCGTATTTAGCCAAGATGTTTCGGGCCTTATCCATGGCTCTGTTCCTCTCTCACCGGTGATATTGCTTACCCGGTTCGGACTCGATTTTTTTCCGGATGACATGTTTTTTATTGCTTTCTATGCTATTGATTTGTATAGTCCTTTATTATACCCCAGTCATCATCACGAGGAGATCATGAGACGATTATTTCTTTTCTT
>CAZSOP010000645.1:0-1559 GCA_964608385.1 uncultured Cytophagia bacterium | reverse complement strand
TGGTATAAGAACCCTGAACAAACCCACCTATGTCTCAAAAACCAACGGAGAACACTATGCAAATTGGTTATGTACGCGTCTCGACTGACGATCAGAAACTCGATCTGCAGATGGATGCGATGCGCAAAACCGGATGTGAAGAGATTTACAAGGATGTCGCTTCCGGTGCAAAAGAGCAGCGCAAGGGATTGCACCGGGCGCTGTCGTTCATGCGCAAGGGCGATACCCTGGTGGTGTGGAAGCTGGATCGGCTGGGACGTTCGCTCAGGCATCTCATCGATGTGGTCAATGATCTCAACAAACGCGGCGTCTTTTTCAAATCGATTCAGGAAAACATCGATACCTCCAACTCGGGCGGCAAGCTGACGTTTCACCTCTTCGGCGCTCTGGCCGAGTTTGAGCGCGATATCATTCGCGAACGCACCAAAGCAGGACTCGATGCCGCACGCTCAAGAGGCCGCATCGGCGGCAGACCCAAGGTGATGGATGAGCACAGAGTCAATCTGGCCAAACAGCTGATGACAAACCCCGATAACCGCGCCATCGATGTCGCCAGAACGCTGGGGGTATCGCGAGCTACCCTGTACCGTTATCTGTAAACACAAACCTCAGAAAGGAGTCAAACATGACAAACGACAAAGCAAACCGCAGCCATTCCGAAAAGATCGAACTGGCAGCCCAGGTCGGGTCCATTATATTGGGTACGGTTGTATCCGCGATGCAGATTTTACGCATGCTGCGCGGCGAGCCGCAGGCTGATGTATGAGCGAGGCCAAACAAAACTTACCCCCCGAACCGGATGAACAAATCGTGGAACTGTCGATGAAACACATCATTCTCGCCTTTGGCGGTCTGGTGATCAGCCTCTCGATGGCCGGAACCTCCATCCTTCTGGTCAGAGATTATGTGCGCTACAAACGGCAGCAGGCAGTTCTGAAATCTATCACCGATGTTCTGATTCTAATCAAAGGAGGTGACCTGTGCACAGAAAAGACGATGACATCGTCATCACCGATGATGACATCAACACCCTCAAACGGGTGATGCGTTACATCGGTTACAGCCTCTTTCTTTTGACGCTGTTTCAACGGCGGGAAAGGAGAGCAGATGAACAATAAAGTCAAGTTCAAAGTCAATTCGCAGGCCGTCGTCAAGACCGCGGGACTGTTGAGCAATTCGGTGATCTTTACCGCCAATGCCTGGCTCATCAGTAACAATGTCTACCGCCAGTTCAAAGAGCGAAAAGCAGAGCAGATCGCCGAGCGCATGCAGTTTACCGCGCAGGTGGCATCGGCTATCGCCGGTGTGGCCAGGGTGATCGTCAATGCGGTGGAGAAACGATGATGAGAAAAGCGATGACGTTTCTGCCGCATCAGCGGCGGAATATCGAACATAATCTCTATTGTCCCCATTGCGGCAACACGCATCAGTGGCACATCGATGTCAGATTGCTGCACCGGATTGAAATTGATGACGGTTCTGTGATGCTCAAGCTCGATGCGATGCAGAGCAGCAGAGTGCTGAGCGCCATCGAGCGGCACCTGCTGCGCCTGCTGGAC
>CAZSOP010000644.1:0-1587 GCA_964608385.1 uncultured Cytophagia bacterium | reverse complement strand
GACGGTATCGCCATAACCGGGGTACTCCTCCTTTGAAATCAGGAGTGCAAAAGCGAAGCTTTTGCTTGCAGAGCTGCGCGTTGACACTCCTTTTCATCAATTTCAGGTGAGCGCACGTTCATAAATGTCAAGCAGAGTATGGAGTTCCCCATCGGCAGGTGTCAACCTTTTTATCGGCTCGAATACGATTCGATCAGACGGGCAGGGCGCGGAGGGGGAGAATCAGATGCGCCAGATTATGAACCCAGATCAGGATGACAATGAGCGTCATCAGCCCCAGCCAAAAAGCGGAGTGGGTTTGTTCGCGCAAAAAGAGCAGACACAACAGCCACAGCGCCGGCAGACTCATGACCGCGAACAGAAACGGTTCATACGGATTCCACCAGGTATAAAAAAGCGTGCGTGAGAAAAACCAGAGCACCCCCTGTATAATCAGCAGACTTTGCGTCCACTGGCGCGTTTGCACCCCTCGCACAAAAGTTCTGATTGAGCTTGCCAACACGACCAATAAAAACAGCAGATACACCGCCAGGCTCCATTGCCCATAGCGCAGGTCGGCCATGGTCCGGCGCACATCAGGATCAGTCGTAGCCTCCAGACCAGGCAGCAAGACCGTGTAGAACGTCTGATTGACAAGCACTAACGCCGTATTTTCGAGGGTAAGATTCCGCATGACCCCCCACTGATCCCCGACTTCCCGGCGGTCTAAATGTCCCCGGCTCCAGGCCGGAACATCCTGAAAGGCCACATCGTAGCAATAGTGAGCCAGGAGAGCATAGCCGACGACACTGACCAACGCCCCGGCAAGCGTCACGGAGGCCACCCTCGACCAAAAATGTTTGCGCATGTTCAGCAGCACCAGCCCCAGACTGCCGAGCAAAAAGCCATCGGTTCTGAACAGAAAGCTAAGTCCCATACTGGTACCTACGATGACGCCGCTTGCAATCCTGTGGTCATCAAGCCATTTCAAGGTCATGCCCAGCGCCGCAATGCCGCAGCACAACGACGGGACATAGGTATCAATGGTTGCCGAAAAAAACCAATAGCCCGCGCTTCCGGCGACAAAGAGCGCGGCTAACAAGGCCGCGGCAATGCTGCCAGTGACCAGCATTCCAAACACAAACAGCCCGGTGACGCCGAGTGCGCCAAAGAAGACGCTCAACAGTTTATGCACCACCACCGGGTCCTGGGGCAGCCCGGGAATATGATCGGCATGGGCGTACAAAAAGCTTGCCAGGACATGATAGAGCAAATGATCTTGATGCGTATAGGTTTTGCCCTGCTTGAACTGCCGGGTGATAAACTCGCCGTCGCTGTCGAAGAATCGGCGATTCTCCCGAACAGTATTAAAGCCACTCGGCACAGAGACCCAATACAGCATTGCGAACATCGCAAACAGAACGAGGCTGATTGCACTTTTCAAGCCGAAAGAGCGTGATAAAAATCGGGCCAACTGCATGGTATTTCCTCCTGCGTTACGGGATTGGCGTATAGAGCACGAGACAATTTCGGATCACCAACAATACCGAAAAGATTCCCATTCCATAATAGGCTATCTTACCCTTCAGAGGGAGCTTTTGAAAAGCC
>CAZSOP010000643.1:0-1597 GCA_964608385.1 uncultured Cytophagia bacterium | reverse complement strand
ATGTGAATCAAATATATATGATTTGGATGATAGATCGTTTTGAGCAATCGAATCACCTGGGGTAAATCTTTATAGGCCAGTATAAAATATGCAAGCCGCATTATTTTTCCTTATTCGCTGGTTTATTCTTTTTCATATAGATATAGTACTCGAGGGTATCATATTGAGCCGCCGCAAGCACATTGGGATTAATGGTAAAAGCGGTTGTCTGTTGAATCCCTTTCAACGGCAACGATTCGACATATAGTCGTTTCCAATCCTCGATGTAATCCAGGATAAAGCGATGCTTGTAACCGTGACAATCCTTATTTACCAGATAACCGATCTCTTCATTTTCAATATACTCATACAACCGGTCGTCGATGATATGCTTATACAGGCGCTTATCATTTACATAGCCGTCGAGATTGATAACGGATTGCCGGCAATAATAGCCTAAATAACCCGCATCCCAGCTCCCCAATATTGCATCCCGAGGTATGTTTTTATTGATATACTGTACCATGTTATAACGGGGAGAGCGATGGTCCGGAATGGTATAAAAAACACTCGCCAAAAGATCCGTATAATAGGCGATCGAGAAAACCAGAGTAAAGAGAGCCATGGACAGAAAAATACCAACACGTAACCATCCCGCAAAAAAAACGGATGAAAGCAACAGAGCCAGAAAGACAAATCCATAGAGCACCGGAAGCCAGTAATACTTGTAAGGGGTTAAAATGTTTTCATACAGGGCAAAATAAAAAGTTAAGAGCATAACGCTAAACAGCAGATGAACAAGTGTAATAACGCTTACAGCCTTTGTCAGCCGGGGAATGGCGAAAAAGATGAATAGTATAAATCCAGACAGACCGATCGCTGAAACCAGGAGAGGAAATCTGCCCAATGTGATAAACTCTTTTAAATTAAACATAAAGTGACGCACAAAGTCGATATTCTTTCCCTCCAACATCTGTTGCAAAAGCGCTTTACCGTAATGCGTTTTCAGCAAACCGGACACCGGCGTGGCCATCCCGGTATGAATAGAATTGATAATCAAATAAAGAATCAGAAATCCAACGGGAATCGAAACGGCAATCAACAATTTTTTCTTTTCGTCAATATAAAAGAAAATTACAACAAATACGGCAACGGCTAGAAAAAACATATCCAGCCTTGCCATCAGCAATAAGGCCAACACCGATCCTGCGGCATAATATCGCTGTTTTTCGAGTATTCCCGGCAACAAGTAATAAAACAATCCCATTAAAAACAAAACGAGAGCCGTTTCCATACCGGTAATGGCACCTTTATTGATGACCCAAATATTGGCCAACCAGACAAAGGTTCCGATACAGCTCAGGCTGTTCTTCAGCCATTTATTTAAAGTGAGGAATAAAAATAACCCACTACCCAAAAACAGGAAGCTTTGCACCGCGGTAACGACATAGGGCATCGTTGATTTATCAAACAGCCAAAAAAACGGAACCAGCACAATCTGCCAAAGAGGCTGAAATCCATTGGTATGGTGTATACCGTCAAAGGTAAAGCCGTTTCCCTGCGCCACATGAAACGCGATCTGTAAATAATAATACCCATCATCTACCAGATGCACGCC
>CAZSOP010000642.1:0-1605 GCA_964608385.1 uncultured Cytophagia bacterium | reverse complement strand
GGTTCGATGAGGGGAAAGGCGGATGCAAATAGTGCATCCCCTTTCCTACTCTACCACCTTTGCGTGAGACACGCTTGATACGTCAACTCGTTCCAACACTCTGCATCCGGTCATTTGAAAACAAGGATGGGTTGTTGAAGATCAACAACTTTTTTTTTGTTTTCTATTGCTTTGCGCCTTTGCACCTTTGCGTGAGGCACGCTTGATATATCGGAACGGACCCGGGAAATTCGAGTTCAACCCGGGTAAGAGTCCCGTTAGGGACGACATGTTTATAGAACCCAAAACCACCAGCACAACCCGTCCTTTTAAGGACGACACATCCGCACCTGGCGGCTCTGTGCCTTTGTGCGAGGATAAAACCAAACCCATAAAAAAAATATCATGCCAATCAGCGAAAGTTTCCCCAACCGGCTCGGAACCGCGGCGATGCAGAGCGATGAATCGCAGGTGATTCGTTCCAAATCGCCGATGCGCATCAGCTTTGCCGGCGGCGGCACCGATTTGCCGCACTGGTTCGAGGCGCACGGCGGCGCCGTGCTCTCCAGCACCATCAACCGCTATGCCTATGTGACCCTCTATCCGCGGCAGGACAATCTGGTACAGATCAACTCTTATGATCTCGGCTATTCGGTCAAATACGGCATTGACGAAAAGCCCTCTTACGACGGCGTCCTCGATCTCGCCAAGGCAGCGATTTTGCGCCTCAACATCAAACAGGGTCTGGACATGGACGTGCGCTCCGACGCTCCGCCCGGCAGCGGTCTCGGCGGCTCGTCCGCCATGACCTCGGCGGTGATCGGCGCCCTGGCCAATTACACCCGGCAAAACTTGAGCTGCTACGACCTCGCCGAGCTCAACTGGAGCATCGAGCGCGTCGATCTCGAAATCAAGGGCGGCAAACAGGACCAGTACGCCACCACCTTCGGTGGTTTTAATCACATGGAATTTCTCAAGGATCGCGTCATTCTCAATCCGTTGCGCATCGACCGCACCATCCTCAACGACCTCGAGGCGCATCTGTTGTTGTGCTACACCGGCCGCGTCCGCGCCGATCTCGGTCTTATCGACAAGCAGATCAACTATTATCACCAGGGCCGGCAAACCACCATCGAGGGCATGCACCGCCTCATGGATTTGGTTTTTGAGATGAAAGAAGCCCTGCTCAAGGGCGAGCTAGACAAACTGGGACTCTTGTTACACGAGGCCTATGAAAACAAACTGCGCATGAATCCCGACATCCACCAGGGCACCCGCGCCGTTGCCCTCTACGAAGCCGCGCGCCAGC
This sequence comes from uncultured Cytophagia bacterium, assembly GCA_964608385.1. Taxonomy (GTDB): domain Bacteria; phylum Zhuqueibacterota; class Zhuqueibacteria; order Residuimicrobiales; family Oceaniaggregativiventaceae; genus Oceaniaggregativivens_A. Next base: position 317 of record CAZSOP010000642.1, on the reverse strand, counting down.
ACGGCGCCCTCGGCGGCAAACTCCTCGGCGCCGGCGGCGGCGGCTATCTGCTCCTCTACTGCCAAAGCCGCAAACAACACCAAATCCGTACCGCACTCGAAGAAATGGGCGGCCAGTTTACCGACTTTGGCTTTGAAGGATTGGGATTGCAGACGTGGCGGAGTAAGGCGAAATGAAATATTTTGTAAAATTATTGACTGTTCTATTTTTTTGTTCCCTGGCTCTGATTACCTGCAAAAAAGCACCGACCGATAGCGAAACCGTATCGCTCAGCGGCACGGTTCATCTTGAAGGAATGGATAATCATGCTGACGTTC
>CAZSOP010000641.1:0-1632 GCA_964608385.1 uncultured Cytophagia bacterium | reverse complement strand
GGCAGCAAAATTTTAAATTGGACAAGGAAATCACGAGTATGAAAAATCGCATTTTATTGGTCATTGGTATTCTCGTCATCACTTCATTCGCCATGGCGGATTCATTTTATTCATCGCTTGGCCTTGGATTACCTAAATATTTTATTTCCACAAAATCTGCCGGCATGGGAGGGGTAGGACTGGCTATTGTCGATCCGCTGAGTCTTAACGGCATCAATCCTGCAGCCTTTTATATAAATGGTGTCACCACAGTAAGTCTGGATTTTCAGGTAGAATCCGCTGATATAAAAAACACTCAATCCAAAGTCAATATGCGCGACGGAAATGCCGTTGGATTTCATTTTGTTTTTCCTCTGCATAAATCGATCACCTTTTTATCATCACTAACCCCGAAAGTGATCTCCCGTTACCATTTGTCAAGTCAACAGGAATTGGATAATATCAATTTTTTAAAACGGGTTAATGGTAATGGCGGTCTGTCCTCTGCAAATCTAGGACTCCAATACAGCCAGGGTAGAAAGCTGTCGATCGCCGCACAAATGAATTACTATTTTGGCAGTCACAATGAAAACTGGAAAACCGTTTTTTTAACCGATGGTTATGTTGATGGGGAAGATGAGATCACAAGCCATTTTGGGGGAATTGGTTTTTCAATAGGAATGCTGGCACGGCCTCTGAATAACCTGAGCATTGGAATGGTTTATTACAGCGCGAGCAATATCGATGTTGAAACCTCTATGACTTTATCGAGTTTTTATCAGCCCGGCGTCAGTCGGACAAAGCTGGATTATCCATCTTCATTCGGTTTTGGGCTTGGCTATCAAATCAAAAAGCTTTTGCTTGGCCTTGATTATTACAATCAACAGTGGTCTCAATATTCTGTCGAAAACGGCGAGTTGAGCCAATTAAATAATTATTGGCGTATCAGCAGTGGAATAGAGTACCAGGATACAAAAGCGACAAATGTAAGGTATTTACGGCGGGTGATTTACAGAATCGGTGCCTATTATGCTAAACTTCCATTCAGCAACTCTGAAAATGAATCCGTTTCCGAGCAATTCGTGTCAGTTGGTCTTGGGCTACCATTTTTACAAAACCGCGGACGTATAGATTTAGCGCTGGAATATGGAAAGCGCGGTGTCCTTGAACATGACCCATATCAGGAAAATCTGTTGCGGATTTCCTGCAGTATTACCGGTGGAGAATTATGGTTTCAACGCCGGCCGCGATAAAAAATTTCTTGCATTTTTAAATGCTTTTCGTTAAAATTTGTTTTATTATTTCCATCCTTGCAAATTAATTTTTAAGAATTTAGAGTTTTATAAATCATCAGAGGAGGAGGAATAATTCGTGAAATTCAACAAGGTCTCACAGAGTGTCGCCACAGTTCTGGTATTTTTGGTTTTTGGAGCTTTGGTTACAGGTTCGATGCTGAGCAGCTGTGCTCCCACCGGCGAGGAGGAGATCACAATCAGCCCTGAACGACAAAAAGCGATACAGGATTCTTTGAAACGTGAGTGGGGAAAAAAGCTGAATATAGCCTGGAGCCTCGGCTATGAAAATTACAAGAACAAAATGTACCGCGATTGCCTGAAACACTTTTGGAAAGTTGCTGAACTGGATACCGTCCAA
>CAZSOP010000640.1:0-1634 GCA_964608385.1 uncultured Cytophagia bacterium | reverse complement strand
CAAGCCGGGGACCGATAACAGCTTTATTTTTTGACAAATCGACCCAGTTGGCAAAGAGATGATCTTCAAAGCGACCGAATGTTTTCAACAGCAGTGAATTGGTTTTAATCATTTCCTTGATTTCCGCCGCTCTTTTCTCATGTCCGAGGCGATAGGATATATTGCCTAGGTGACTGAGCGTTGTCGACAAATGTCCTTCTTCTATCGGTGCGTTCAGATCGCTTTTTTTACGGTTGCGAACGGCTTGAATAAAATTTGCATTGTGCCCACTGCCGCCATCGCTGGTGTATTGTTTTACTCTTTGGTTGTTATTATCATAAATCCAGCCTCCCCCCTTGCCGCCGGCAAAGTAACCCTCTTCGCATTCGATAATCAATCCGATGCGAATACCGCGGAGATGGTCCATGCCGTTGGCATCTTTTCGATACGGCAAGCCGCGCACCTCGAAGATGAGCGGAGCGGGTTTATAATCATAATAGGCGATTTGGGTATTGGCGGTTTCGCCGTCATCATCATAGCCAAAACGGCCGCCGATGCTGATGACGCTTTTGGGGAGCTGATCCTGTCCCAGAGCCCAGCGACACATATCGATCTCGTGAATGCCCTGGTTGCCGATATCGCCATTGCCGGTATCCCATTGCCAGTGCCAGTCATAGTGCAACTGCTGCCGCATCAGCGGATCCATAGGCGCCGGGCCCGTGAATAAATCATAATCAATCGTTTTGGGAATCGGCTGTGGTCCCCCCACCTTGCCGATACTCGGACGCGTTTTATAACAGAGCCCCCGAACTGCCTTGATTTTTCCCAGATTTCCTTTATGGATATACTCAAAAACCTGCGGTAACGCTTCATCCGAACGCGCCTGTGTGCCCACCTGCATGATACGCTTGTATTTGCGCGCTGCTTTTATTAACTGGCGTCCCTCCCAGATTTCGTGAGAGACCGGCTTTTCGATATAGACGTCCTTGCCGGCCTGACAGGCCCAAACGCCCATCAAGGCATGCCAGTGATTCGGCGCGATGATGGCCACCGCATCAATATCCTTTTGATCCAGCACATGACGGACATCTCTGAATGTTTTGACGGTTTCGTTACGATCGGTGAATTTCTTCTTTTCCTTGTCCAGTCGTTCCTGATCGACATCGCATAAGGCTGCGACCCGTACGCCCGGCAAGTCGTGAAATATCCTGACATGTTGGGGACCTTTGTTGCCCAGACCGATAACCGCTATACGAACCGTATCATTTGCTCCCCGAACATTTTTTAACCCTGCCGGATACAAGCTCAGGGCAGCACTGGTGGCGACAGTATTTCTGATAAAACGTCGTCTGCTTATCCTGTCCAAAAGAGCCTCCTATATTGTCGTCATTAAAACTTGATTATTCATGATGCAAATTGTTTTAAAAGTTTACCAAAAAAAATAACAAAAAATAGATTCCTGTTCTTGTTGGAATACGTCTAACAGCTTTTCCAACCAATAAATTTAAATAAACAGTTATTGATGGGAGCTTGATTCTGTAAAATGCAAAAGTTCAATACTAGCCACAGTCCGTTCGTAACCTTTCACCCTAAAAACAGCTTCAAAATAATTGATCTCAGAGTTGTGCAGATAGTCGTATAGAAGGCATCGAAAT
>CAZSOP010000639.1:0-1649 GCA_964608385.1 uncultured Cytophagia bacterium | reverse complement strand
GCAATGAGCTCGGAAATTCGTTTTATTTTGGGTATAATTTCATCGTCTTTAAATTTTTGCGGGTTTTTGGATTCAAGCGTAATGATACCGATACCCTCATTGTTATAAACAATCGGAATGGCCGCGCCGCTTTCCACAGGTTCTTTCCACAGTTTGAAAAACTGATAATTGCGTGAAGACTTTGAATTGAATCGTTTGATTTCCTTCTTTTCCAGCGCTTTTACTGAATAGCCGGTGGAGATGTTCAGTTTTTCCGGTTTTTCTACAGCCAGATTTTTTGTTGTATAGGCGACAATTACAAGTTTATTCGTTTCCAGGGATTTAATTGAAATTGCCACATATTCCACCCCCGAGGTTTCGTAGCACAACTTTAAGAGTTGGTTGGCGACATAGGTCAAAAGCTTTTCCGATTCTCCGGTGGCCAAAAGTTTGTCCGCTGTTTCGATCACCTCTCCCAGTTTGAGCGTTATGTCCTGAAACCGTTCTGTACTGATGATGGCGTCGAGGGCTGGAGAGGCATAGTTTAAATAGGCGTTCAGCAGGTCGATGTCTTTTTGTGAAAAGGTATAATGTTCAGTGGATTCGAGAGAGACCACCGCATAAGGTTTGGTGATGTTTTTGTTCTTTTTTATAATCGGAATACAGAGGTTCGATTTCACTTTTGGCCAGGTAACGGTGTAATTCAGATGTTCATAATCAGCGCTGTCAACATCCGGAAGAATATAGGGTTTTTGCGTTTGAATCACTTTACTGATCACTCCGTTACCTGCCGGGATTTTCCAAAACTTCCTGAGTAGACTTGATGTGTCTGTCTTGCTCCAGCCAATCACATTTTTTTTATCCACCAGCAAATCTTCGGTGGATTCGTCCACCATACCGATAAATCCATACTCGATGCTTTTAGGGCTGAGATCAACACAGGTGTGAATTATGCTATGCAAAAGCTGATGCTTTGTTTTTATGTTCAGCAGTTTTTCACCTTCTTGAATATATTTTTCCTTCTGTTTTTCAAAGCATTGAATCTTCAGATTTGCAACCCGCTCTGCGATCCATCGGGTTATGAATTCAAGCTGTCGCGTTTGGATTTGTTTCAACTTTTCGGGTTCGATGTAGATATTCAATACGCCCATAAATTTGTCCAGATAGCGAATTGGAAACGTGAAAAGAGATAAGGTGGTATTTTTATCATAGGTAATGTCTGCTTCCGAATAGGTGGCATCGTTTTGAATATCATGAATCACACAGACATCATTTCGATTTTTAAATTTTTCAAACGACAGATTTTCCGAAAAAGAAAATTTAACATAAACTTTAATTTTTTTATCTGACGGATAACAGTAAACAGGAGAGAAGAGATCATTTATATGGTCGCAGAAGAGAGCTGATATGGCGTAGGTATTAAACAGTTTGTAGAGCGCGGAGAAAAGGCTGGAAATAGCGATTTGATCATTATAATTCGATTTTTTCAGGATCGATTCGTTAGAAGGAAGGTTTAGCAAAACATCTTCAAATTTCATGGTTATGTCCCCTCAAAAAGTGCTTTTTAATGCAAAAAATCAGATTAAAATCAAAATCGGAGAGACGATTAAAACTTAAAAATGGATCATCCGGTTAATGCGTACCCAAAACCGCCAAGCTCGCCAAGAGCG
>CAZSOP010000638.1:0-1652 GCA_964608385.1 uncultured Cytophagia bacterium | reverse complement strand
GTTCGAGTTCGGACTGGGATTCACGGCAAAGATCCGGGATGCGAAAATTGCACTTTCCACACCGGACATATCATCGGAGAAAACCAACGTGGGGTTTGTACCGATCATCAATTTCCGGCTGTTCTGGAACATTCATGACAGGTTCGGTCTGTTGCTTTACGGCGATGCGCTGGCCGCACCCCAGGGCCGGGCGGAGGACGTGCTGATAGCCGCAACCTACCGGTTGTGCGACCGTTTTGAACTACGGGCAGGCTACCGCATCCTTGAAGGCGGCGCCGACAACGACGAGGTGTACAACTTTTCGTTGTTCAATTATGCTTCGGTTGGGGTGACGTATACTTTTAAAAAGGCGAAAGATGCTGAATAAATCGCCGCTTTTTATCCACCCTCACGTTGTCATCGCGGGCGCAGCGAAGGATCTGTTTGCAAATGCTCCTGCAAATCGCTAACTTTACTTGCTGCAGGAATAACCCGGGCCAGGTCCCTGCACTCGGACCGTTACCATCCATTTTAATGTTAAATATATTTTTTCCTTAGCTCTTGGATTTTTTTATATTTGTACTTATTTTTGTACTCTTATTTGTACATAAAAGAGTTTATTATGTTAACGACAACAATCTCTGAATTCCGAAAAGATATTAAGCGGTATTTAGATAATGTGACTAAAAATTTTGAAACCTTGATCATTAATCGAGGCAAAGACACTGGTGTGGTAATCATGTCCTTGGATGAATACAATTCTCTTAAAGCAACCTATCATGAGCTTTCTTCCAGGAAAAATGAAGAACGGCTGGATGCTGCTATTGAAAAATTCAAAAAAGGAACATCATTTCAAGAAGACCTGATTGAACCATGAAATTTGTTTTTGTTGACGAATCCTGGGAAGATTATTTGTATTGGCAGAAAAATGACAAGAAAATCCTGGCCAGGATCAATAATCTTATAAAGGATATTTCTCGAAATCCATATGAAGGAATTGGAAAGCCTGAACCTCTTAAGCATAAATACCGGGGATATTGGTCCCGAAGGATTACGGAAGAACATAGATTGATCTACCGGGTGGTCGAGGACGAGATACATATTGCTAAATGCCGCTTTCATTACGACTAGACGCCTGTCAAAAACGGGTGGTAACAAACGCGCAAAAGGTCAGCGCGGCACTTTAAAGGTTGCCCGCCCGCCGGGGCGGGAAATATTATTTCCGTAGGTTTTAAAGAAACAACGGGCCGGTGCCGATGTGGGACGGATGTTCATTGCCTGCAACCTGAAAAGAGTGATCAACATTGTTGGAAAAGAGGCCCTGATGGCGTACTTTAGACGGACTGCCGTTGGGCTCAATTTAGAAAATGCTGATTCTATCAAAAATACATAAGGCTAAATTCATTGAAGACATGTACGAAAATGAATACTTGTATTTCAAGAGTCTTAAAGATTTTCGTGGCGACTCAAAGGATAGGACTGGTAGACTTGATCCTCGAGAACTGAACCTTAAAAATGAGCAGTTAACAACGTTAATAATTTCAAAAGATGACAAAGAAAGTCATCTCCATAAAGTCTTGAAAGGTTTTAATGGGCAGTACATGGAACAACTATCTGAACCAAAAATTAATTGCTGTTCATTGCACTGGATGGAAATTGAACCTGGACAACCT
>CAZSOP010000637.1:0-1654 GCA_964608385.1 uncultured Cytophagia bacterium | reverse complement strand
AAAAAAGTACTCATTATTCGGAAGAACCTTATTTTTTTCTTTTTGGCAATGATTAACACTTTTGATACGATTCCGAAAAATATTACAGGGCTTCCGGCCTATGATTTCCTCATGAAAAATGATCCTTCGTACTGATATAAACTTTATCATAGAAAAGTTTTTACAACAGCAAAAAAAAAACTGGTATTTTTCATTGTGGAATGCCTATATTTAGCCAGAATGCAATAGTAAACATCAGAGTTTGATATGAAATCCTCATTTGCCAAATCCTTTTTGTTAAATATCATTTTACCGACGGTTTTGACCATCATGCTATTTGTGGTGGCCATATTTTTTATTATCATTCCTGCTTCGGAAAAGCATCTGCTCGATCGCAAACGGGAGATGATTCGCGAATTGACCAATACCGCCTGGACACTGCTGCAAAGCTACCATGCCAGGGTCGAAACCGGTGAGCTTGGATTAAACGAGGCAAAGCAAAAAGCAGCTGCCTCTGTCCGTTCGCTTCGATACGGCGATGAAAACAAGGATTACTTTTGGATCACCGACATGCAACCGCGTATGATCGTACATCCCTATCGCAGCGATCTGGAAGGTCAGAATCTGTCCGATTTTGTCGATTCGCGCGGGAAAAAGCTGTTCGTTGAATTCGTCAAAATCGTGCAACAACGGGGATCCGGCTATGTCGATTACATGTGGCAATGGAAAGATGATTCCAGCCGTGTTGTACCAAAACTTTCCTATGTTCGCGGCTTTGATCCCTGGAACTGGATCATCGGTACCGGGATTTATATCGAGGATGTGCGGGCGGAAATTTCGCGTATAACCAAGCGGCTGATCAATACCTCCCTGGCAATCAGCATTATTTTGGCTTTGATTCTCTTTTATATCGCCCGGCAGACTTGGAAAATCGAAAAGGAAAAAGCACAGGCGGAAAAAGAGCTGGCTGAATCGCGGGAGAAATACAAAACACTGGTCGAAGCATCCACGGAAGGGGCGTTGATGATCCTCGACTCGCGGATTATCTTTGCCAATCAGATCATTCAGGAGATGCTCGGATTCAGCGAAGAAGAATTTACCCGTATGGATATCAATCAGCTCTTTAAAGAGGATGCATTCGAGGGCATGAACCATTCCCGATTTACTGATTTTCTCGATCAAGAAGAGATGCCGGCGCAGTTTGAAACCGATTTGCGACAAAAAGCGGGACAATCTATAGAGGTTTTGGTGTCTGTCTCTCAGATACATATTTTTAACCGGACAGGCTTTATCGTTATCACCAGGGATATGAGAAGCGTAAAACAGATACGGGAGGAGCTGGGCGAAAGCAGACAGAAATTTCAGATGCTGACCGACAATATCAATATCGGTGTCTTTCGTATTCTACTGGAAAAACCACCCCATTTTGTGCAATTGAATGACGCTGCCAAAAAAATATTGGGGATAACGGAAGAGAGTCACGAGCATTTAAATATTACCGATTTTTTTCGAGACAAGGAAGAAGCTGAACTCTTTAGTCACTCTTTAATGAGTGAGGGCTCGGTCAATAAACGCATCATTCAGCTGAAACGCCAAGACGGCGGTAATTCTATTGTATCGGTTTCAGCTGTGGTCTCCGGAGGTGAGGAAAAACACAAACGAACCATCGACGGCA
>CAZSOP010000636.1:0-1659 GCA_964608385.1 uncultured Cytophagia bacterium | reverse complement strand
GTTTGAATGCTATCTTCATAAAAAAACTTGGCAACAAGAAATCGTGCAAGTCCCGGATATTTCTGTGTATCTCTCAGGGTATGAATAATCTTTTTATAGGATTGTCTGATACTCCACCCCTGCAGCGCTCTGGATTGAACCGCGGGTTCCCTGACAAAGATAAAAATGGGTATGGCGAAAAGGGCAAACAATATCGCTGTGGGAATAAAGGCGGAGATGGTTCCACCGGCATCGACAAATGGTACCTCAATAGCAAAAAACGAGCCATCGACAAAGACCCCTGCCACCATCAAACCGATTATGGCGCCCAGATATCCAAGCGCGACACCGTATCCCGAAACCCGCCCCAACGTACGCGGCGTACTGACAAACGGTAAAAGCGCATTATAGAACACCAGTCCACCCTGATAAGCGAAATTAGCCACCACATAAACAAAAAAGACCAGGGGCAAAAGCAGAGCAGGCTGATCGATGCTCCGGCCAAGAATGCCCAGTGATAGCGTGCCGAGAATACAGACGACGGTAAATCCAAACAGGGGGGATAATTTTTTGCCGCGCCAGTCAGACCAGTCACCGAGTACCGGCATAAAAAGCGCCACCAGTATCATGGAAAGAGAATTGGCAATGCTGACGAAAAAATCATTTTGTCCCAGGTCGAGAATGATCCAGGTTCCGAAATATAAAGAAACCACATTCATGGAATATGCGGTATTGGCAAAATCATAAAGAATCCATGAAGCGGTGGCGCGAAATTTTGGTTTTGGTCTCATTCGGGATTCTATCATTAACTTTTTTCGAGTTTCTGCATAAGATTTTCCAACCGATTTACAAGACCGCGATAAGACTTTTTAGCGGGAACCTGAATGATCAGGGCAACAGCGGTGTCGAAAAAAGCAAAAAAACGAAATACCAGCTTTTCAGCCTCTTCATTTTCTACGACAATTTCTCTGGCATTGGAAATATTCTTTTTATCAAACAGATGAACCAGCTTGTGCATCAAAGTGGAAAGTTCTGTAGATTGTGCCTGATTCAGCGTACCGTCTTTTGAATATAAAGCCAACGGTAAGCCTTCTTCGCTAAAAAGATAGATAGCCCTAAAAAGATCATCTTCAACAAGCTCTTTGAAAGCGTTTTCCAGAACAGCTTGAATGCCGCTTTGATTCACCTCCCGGATGTTTTTCTGAAAGGAAACTTTGGACATAAGAGAATCTCATGTTTTGATGATTAATTCAATGGCTTTGCGCAGGGTTAAAAACACACCCTTACCGCTAACAGCGACCGCCTCGATATAAGGCACGTCCCAGATATTGAGCTTGCGTTCAAGAACAGCAACATCTTCGGCCATCGGCAGGTCCCGTTTATTGTATTGAATCAGCCAGGGCAATTGCGTTATCGCAACACCGTTTTGAGTCAAACGGTCTTGCAGCTCTTTCATACTGGCAAAATTATCCGGCAGGCGGCCGCGTTGGGAATCCACAACAAAAACCAGAGAATCGGCCCCCTGCAAAACGACCTGTCGGCTGGCAGCATACCGGGCCTGACCGGCGGTGGTATAAAGATGAAATCGTGGTTTTTTGCCCTGAATCCTGCCGAGCTCCAGGTGCAAAAAATCGAAAAAAAGAGTGCGCCCTTCAGAGGTTTTGAGGCTGATGAGATCAC
>CAZSOP010000635.1:0-1667 GCA_964608385.1 uncultured Cytophagia bacterium | reverse complement strand
TTAAATCTCATTATATAACCGACACAGCATCCGATTTCTATTTGAAAACCGGGACTTGTATGTCTTTGCCCGACTAAACGATCTGTCTCTATGATCCGGACGAATATCGGGCAAAATGAAACCAAACAAAAAAGCGTCACGGTTTCGGCCTTGAATAATTCTTCCCCCTTCACATCAACAACCGGGAATAGCGATAGCAATTTAATCATCATGCCGGCTTTACCATTTTTATAAAAATGATACCCCTGTGTCGGTAAACCTTCAAGCCGGGCATCGAGAAAAAACAAGCGTTCCGATTGATCATAAAAATTATACTGCTCCGCCTCGAAAGAAAACCAATCCCGGGTTTTGCTGCGCATTTGCGCCTTGAAAACCACCCGCATATTTTTCACCCTGGGTTTACCGACAACGCCAACATACTTTAGGTAGTTTTGTACCAGCTCCGGAAGGGGTTGCAAATCTTCTTCTGTGAGCAATTCGCTCTTGATCTATACCAAACGGAGGCAAACTATTTAATTGAGCTACACATGATACCAGGATGGCTGGGTCACGATCTATCAGAAATCCTTTTTTATCGCTTTAGCCAATTCGTGAACCTGAAAATCGACATCAACCCAGAGTCCGATAACCTTTATATTTTCATAGTGTTTTCTGATAACGTTCATGGACTGTCTGGTGTGGTAATTTTGTTCCTGTTCCGGAGCCGGATTGCCGGCGCAATCATAATGGCCGACAATCGCAATGCCTGTGGATTGGTGTTTTTCCACCGAGATCTTGACTTTTTGCAGGATGGCATCAACAATTGTTTTATTCGTTTGCTGTACAAGGATCAGATTCGGACCGGCATCGGTGATCGTATCGACATAATCAACATTGAATCGTTTTTTAAGATAGTGAATGACGGGTAGCTGCACCCGTCCGTCCATACAGTTAATTACAGTATAAAATCGCATTTCGCCTCCATTAGAATGATATCATATTTGGATATCTATCGTCTCTCCAGATTGGGATATTTTCCTTATACTTATTTTACTTGAATCATGGACAAAATCGCGAAAGAACAAAACAATATCCGGTATAAAGAGTATAACCTAAAGTAAACAACCCGTTATCAATTGTCAATACATACATGAATTAAAATCTGTTCCGCAATCCTCACCAAAACTCATAAAGGCGAGACCTTTCATGTTTGTTTTCGATAAAAACTGGTATGCTTTTAAAAATTACCAGACATCTGTCTGGTATGACAAAATGGGTTTTGTGACCTCGTTATGGATATCTTGCCGATAAAATAATCGTCTGTGTAACGATTCTTGTGGCATGGTATTTGTATGAAAATGTAGTGAGGGCAAGCGCCTGTATACAGCTAACTCTTTTTCAGCAACATATTTAGCTAGGTATTTTCGGCGTTTCGAGACGTAAAAACTGCACCAAAGCGACAAAAAAAAATGACTATTGTCGTTTATTTGTTACAGGGCAAAATCCACGAAAGGGTAAAGCAACAGGAGGAAAGCAACAACTACTTTACCGCCGTGCGCGGAACCGCGGTAAGCGCGGATAAATCGCAAATCATGTCGCAGGGGATTCTCGGGTTCAGCAAAATGGAAGGCGCCTATCGCTGGGAACTGGGCGCATCCGGTATTATTGTAGATGCAGCAACTGTCTAT
>CAZSOP010000634.1:0-1689 GCA_964608385.1 uncultured Cytophagia bacterium | reverse complement strand
CATAAAGTCATTGCGCTGATAATAGACCATACCCAAGCGCAGGAGCGCACTGTTCCGAATATAAGCGACATTTAAATTTGTCCAGGGATAACTTTCCTTGCCGGCAAGCGCCTGAAAAACCGGAATCGCAGAATTATAATCATCGAGATTCAGGTAAATAACGCCCTTTAAAAGCATCGCCGGCAAATGAAATCTGCTCGATTTGGAAATTTGATCCAGAATACGATTCGCATCGTGATATTGAGTATTGGCAAAGTATTTGTTAGCGGCTTTATAATGAGAATACGACAAGAGTTCGCCGCTCGCGAGCGAGTCGAGCTCAACGATCCGTTCATAAAAAGAGAAAAATGCAGCCGACCCCTCGTATTTGTCTGCATGTTGCAATAACCTCACCAGCGCGTCGACATGAAAAGGTGTCGGTTTGGGTTCGCTGACGACATCCATGAACTTAAACTTGGCCCGTTCAAAAGCCTGTTGATGATATAGCGCTTCACCGAGATAATAATGTATTGCCGTTAACCGCCCAAAGTAAGGTTCGTAGGTATCGATAATATCCTGAAACTGAAATTCGCTGACGCGATACAAACCATTGGCATAGTTGAGCAAAGCATCCTTGGTTTGAGTGGTCAGCAAACGTTGAATATCCTTGTGATCGGATCGCTTGATTATCTCATGGCGAATGGCTTTGTATTTTGTCAAATGGGTTTCGACATCAATAATCCGTTCATTCTTCCAGACTTTAATAAAGTCACTGGTGGTATGAGAAACATCTTTTTGCAAATCACCTACAACGAACAAATCATATACAGCCCGGTCAAGACTGTCGACCAGATTTTTTTTCATCTGTGAAATCCTGTCCCGATTGGTCTGGCTGCGTTCTCTGGCAATCGTGTCAAGAGTCTTCACCACATCATGAATTCTTTCCGTTTCCAGCTGATAACGGATATAATCCTCTTCTGAAAGAGGGCCCAACCGTCCCCAGCGACTGAGGACCTTGTACAATTTCTGCTTCTGCTCATTGACCAGCGACAGCGCTTCTTCATTTTTTTGCGTCACCGCACGCTTTCTCAAGAATTCCAGTGTATCGTATATACCCAGCATGGTGTCCAATTCAGCCGTATAGTCATCTATGGTTTCGCCCACCCGCTCGGCGGTATATATGCCTTTATCATATATATCCCGGTTTTCCAGACTGGAAACCAAAATAGACTTTATATTGTGAACCTCATCATATGCCTCTATTTGATCTCCATATTCGGCTATCCGCTCGAGATGCTGCAGGTTATCGTATAACTGGAGAAGTAGTTCGAGTTCCTGTGTATAATCGGATATTAAAGAGTCCTTGGGCCCTTCAACAACCGTAATAGCTTCCTGAACCACGTTTTCACGGCCTTTGAATTCCCTGTTGATCAAATCCACCATTTGAACCACTTGCATTTCTTTCGACATTAAATCTTCAACAACGTGATCGGTTTGCAGAGAAAGATAATGAAACAACCGATCCTGAAAAGAAATGCCGGACGCGTCATCCCGGAGAGATGTGGCAGAGAACGAATGGCAGGGAAAACAGAACAGGATGGAAAACATCCCGATTATGATCATATAATATTGGCGAATTTTACACATCAACCTTTATCTCCGTATATATAAACCAAAACGGCACCGATCATTGCAGGGCGCCGCAAAATC
>CAZSOP010000633.1:0-1712 GCA_964608385.1 uncultured Cytophagia bacterium | reverse complement strand
GTGATCAAACGCGGTCACATTAATCAGCGGGTGAAGGGCGATCACTTTGCCCCGCAACCTCGGAAATTTGGCTTCTAAACGGGCTTTTTCACCCTGGCTCACGACCCGAATCGAATCGGCCCGGTGGGCGACCCATTTGCCCAACGCATTAAAGCCCCGGTACACCAGCGGGCGTTGATTGATCCAATTCTGGAAATCCAGAAAACTGGAACGCATTTGGACGTTCAACGGAATGCCAAAGCGGGTTCTGATCCACCAGCCCAGCCAGCCGTCATCAAAAGGGGTTTGGGTGGTCACCACATCAGGCCGCTGCGTTCGCAGGAAGGCCCACATTTGCTGCCCGGCCTTCAGCCCAAACGCTGCCCGGCTCGCCGGCACGGGATAGACGGTCAAGGCTTCCGATAATTCCACGGCCCGGGGAGCGACCGTTTCGGGCGCTTTCACGCAAACACTGAGCCGCCCGTCGGACGCATGCTGCCGCAAGGCGGCCGCATACTTCAAGTGGCGTTCACGGGTATCACTCGGAACATCTTCACCCTGAAGCATGATCGAGTGATCAAGGCTGATCATAAAAACATGCACGTCAGTTCTCTGCTCGCAACGACAATCTCTGACACCCGGCTGGTAGTCGGAAAGGCGCGTCTTACGTGTCAAAAACCGCTGCTGCCAATGTTTTGACCCCTTCGAACCAGAACTGTTCTCGACGAGGGCCGGTATAATGTTTCGCCACTGTGGTATCCGTAAGTTTGGCTTTATTAACATATTTTTCAACCGGAAGATTAACGACCCGGCCGTACTGGCTGAGCACATACACGTAAGGCGGTTGATTCCGGAAACGCTGCACCGGGTCGGTCGGCGGCATTTTAGCAATGTAGTCTTCTAAGAAACTTACGTCAAAATGGTCTTTTTTATAATAAATGCACCCGCCGTTACACTGAGAAAAATCTTCCTTGACCAGCACCTGCCCGTCTTTTGCCAGAAACGGTTTTTGCCGGCGGCCGGTCCAAAATAACGGGACTTCATCGTCGCCGTGCATGTAGTCAAGCAGTTCCCGCGGTGGGTGAAACCACAGAATATCGGTATCTACCAGGAACACATAGTCTTTATCGCCCACAAAGTACGGATCTATCAATTGAACGGGTTTGGTATCGGCGCGGTTGTTCCGCACCGCCAATGACAGCGGATACTCAGCCAGCCACGTGGTCCGAGCCTGCTCTGTGGCGTATTCATACTCAATGACCCGCGCCTGCGGAAATAAGCGGGCGATCAGGTGACGATCTTGCCGAGTAAAAGACCCGTCATCATGGATATACACCTGCGGCGATTCGGACGAGACCCGATACCAACTCATCAACGCCCAGAGCAGTTGATCCAGATCAATATGACTGCACATCAGGTGCATCGTATATTGTTCAGCCGTGACCGGCCGATCCAGCGGCGTGTTGAGCCGGCGGAGCCGATGGTTCACCCAGGTTCGATAATACAGATACGCCGCGGCTTCGCGAGCACCATATTTGGTCAACGCAAAATAGAAGAGTTTCACATTCCGATAACACGGAAACTGCTTGATGAATTGTGTGACACTGTTCATATCTTGATGGTCGAGCAGCGCGGCGTTAACTCAACAGCATTGAAGCTGCCGCACTCCCTGACGCATTCACTTGCCGATAGAGCTGCGCGGTCGCGTTGACCATTTTCGGCACCGAAAAATG
>CAZSOP010000632.1:0-1714 GCA_964608385.1 uncultured Cytophagia bacterium | reverse complement strand
TGGTCCTTCCGGATCTGGAAACCATGCGTCCCAACGTTCTGCAAAAAATTCGCGATCTTGTCAAAGCCGGCGGTGTTGTGTATGGTTCGGCACCACATCGATCGCCCAGCTTGCAGGGCTATCCGGACTCTGACTCGTTGGTGCAAGACATCGCCAAAGAGATGTGGCAAACAGCGTTGAATGATCAGGCCAAGAAAATCGTCTTTGGAAAAGGGCAGATTTTTAATCATATGTCCCTTGAAACGGTATTTGAAAATCTGCAGATCCCTAGAGATATAGATGAATTGACCAAGTCCGTTTTATGGACCCATCGCAAAAGTAAAAATAGCGATATTTACTTTTTGAGCAATCAAACCGATCGTACGGTTGATATTGCTCCTGTTTTTCGTGTTTCCGGTAAAATCCCGGAAATATGGGATCCAGTCAGGGGTGAAATGTCTCAATCTGGATATTATCAAATCCTTGAAAAACGAGTCCGCGTGCCATTGCGCCTGGAGCGACGCGAGTCATGTTTTGTTGTTTTTCGGCAACAAAACTCTGATGCTCCTCATATTGTTCACGTCGAACGCGAGGGACACGGAACGGACTATTTGGAAATTGAATATTCTGATTCCGGCGATTTAATCACTCACCCTGAATCTCCGGGAGAGTATACAGTCACCTTTGCAGACCAATCGCAGGTCCCCTTTAGTATTAAAGCGAATGATGTTGATGTTTTTCAACTAGATGTGCCCTGGACTGTGGAATTCAAATCGTTGCACGATTCACCCAGGCAATTGACGTTCGCCAAACTCGAGTCCTGGCATAAACACGCAGATGAACAAATCCGCTATTACTCTGGCACGGCGTCTTATTCCACTCGTTTTCAAATTCCTGAAACAGAATTCTCGTCCGATGACACCTTTATTCTTGATCTCGGTGATGTTCAGGTAATGGCAGAGGTTACTGTCAATGGCAAAAATCTCGGGTCGCTCTGGATGCCGCCCTTTCAAGTGGATGTGAGTCAGATGCTCGTCCCGGGTGAAAATGAGCTTGTTGTTGATGTAACCAATGTCTGGAAGAATCGTTTGATCGGTGATGCGATCCTAAAACGGGGTGCGCATCAAAAAGCAGCAAACGAATTCACAGTGAATACCACTACGTTTTTAACGGCCAACGTCTCTATCGGTCCGGATGATCCGTTGTTGCCTGCAGGATTGTTAGGCCCTGTGAAGATTGTGAAAAAAAAGCGGGTCTATTTAATGGAAAGAGTCATCGATAGGTTATATAAAACAGTATCTTTGTGATTTTATAAAGGCTCTATAAAAACGGTTCTTTAACGAATCGAGTGGGTAATTTACAGATAAGTTTTGTAAAGGCCCTACATGGAAAACTCGAAAAAATTATTCGAGATCGCGCTTTAATTAAAAGTGCCTTGGACTATCAAAGATATCACTGCTGTCCAAAACAATCAAAATCATCATTGCTGTAAATTGTAAATATGGCATCTAACCCTTTTGGGAGTAAATCTATCAAAACAAATCGACAAAAACGATAACACAGAGTTAATCAGAGAAAAAAATGAGAACACAGAGAGAAAAATCACTTTAAATTTCAACAGGATTTCTTTTGTTTCAAAAGCATTACTGTTAAATCAGTTCATTTCATTGATTCTAATTTGCTTAACAAGATACTCTTGGAGAATGACTTTTACAGTTTCAAACCATCCATACCC
>CAZSOP010000631.1:0-1722 GCA_964608385.1 uncultured Cytophagia bacterium | reverse complement strand
GGAGCTCTCTTTAAAATCTCAAAAAAGTCAATTTCTGAATCGCCTGGCCAATTTATTGCCGGATATAAAAATTGATTTTCCCGACCACTATGATGCATTCCTTCGCTTTTTTAATAAAATCGATCTGGACCGCGATATACCGACTATGCCGGATTTCCGTGGTGAGAAGCTTAAAATTTTTCTTTCCAGCCGCAATCTTCTCAGTGATTATTATTCCATCAAAAAAATGGAAAAACAACTGAATCGTCACACAATTTATGCGCCGTTTAAGGGATCCTACAAAACAGTGTTGCTGCAGGTCGGTGCCTATACAAATACCGGGGGGCGAATCGCAACCATCATTCATACCGATACGGTGGAGGTCGAAGTGCCGCTTGAAAACGGTTATGCCTCCTGGATAAAAAAAGGACGACAGGTGCGTCTGACCTCTATTGAAAAAGAGTATACCTGGAGGGGAACCGTGGTCAGGGTTTCGAATTTTGTTGATCCGACAACCCAGGCAAGGCCTGTTTTCGTCTGTGTACCGCTTGATCGTCAGCCTCAACTTTTTGCCGGTGAATATTTGACATGTGAATTTGATGGCGGTGTTATAGAGGACGCCATGGAGATCCCGAGAAAAGCTGTGTTTAACTATAATGAAGTGTTTGTAATTGAAGATGGGGCCCTGAAGAAGCGTCAGATTGAACTCGTCAAAGTAAACGAAGAGACCCTGATTTTCAGGGGGCTGGAGGTCGGCATTCCGGTGGTCGTGCAGCCGTTGATCAATGTTTCAGAAAATACGCCGGTCAAAATTCTTGGTCAAAGTTAGAGAAGGTCGGGGAGTATTCGGTCTTAAGCAATGAAAGGGTTCATATTCTGATATGTGCTGTTGATTAAGCAGAGGTTGAATATAGATGTTTCGAAGAATAGTTTCTACATTTGTTAAATTTCCGTTTTATGCCAATCTGTTGATTGCTTTTATTGTCATTGCCGGCTTGGTATCATTATCAAATCTCAAGCTTTCTTTTTTCCCGGAAACCACATCGAGAATGATAACCATCTCCGTTTATTATCCCGGCGCATCACCGGTTGAAATGGAAGAGGGGATTACGGTTCGCATTGAAGCGGCATTGCGCAGCATCGTCGGTATCAAGGAAATTTCTTCTGTTTCTTCTGAAAACAGTTCCCGTGTGGTTATCGAAACCACGGGTGAATACGATATCGATGAAGTGCTGATGGAGGTGAAAAATGCGGTTGATGGAATTTCCGGCTTTCCCAGCGCGGCGGAACGTCCTGTCGTCTATAAAGAGCGCAATACCTCGGCAGCGCTTTTCCTGAATCTGTCCGGTACAGAAGATATTTTCACATTGCAGGATTATGCTTATCAAATAGAAGATGATTTGCTCAATTCCGGTGTGATCAGCCAGGTGGGCTCATGGGGTGCTCCATCACCGGAGATCTCGGTTGAAATCCGTGAATCCGATTTGTTGCGTTATAACCTGACGATCAGCCAGATCGCCGGATCCATTCTCAACAACAACCGGGATGTCTCGGCCGGGCAGATCAAATCGGAAAATCAAGAGATTCTCATTCGCCTGCGCTCAAGAAGTGCGCAGCCTGATGATATCAGCAATATCATTATCCGCGGCACAGAAAGCGGCGGTTTACTACGGCTGCGCGATGTGGCAGTGGTAAAAAAACAAACGCCGGAAAATTTTTATCCCACTTTTGGCAATGGTGAAA
>CAZSOP010000630.1:0-1723 GCA_964608385.1 uncultured Cytophagia bacterium | reverse complement strand
TTCTTGGCGTTTTCTCAGCGGTTAAAAAAGTACTCATTATTCGGAAGAACCACAAAATGTTCCCCTACAAAAAACGTTTCGGTCTGATTATTAACGGAAAGCATTCATTATGAAAAAGATGATTTTTGTTCTGTGTGTGATAACAATTCCTGCTCTTTCACAGAATTTTCAAAAACATCCACATCCGTTTTATTTTACCCAACAGCGAATCCAAACCGCCAAAACCAATATCGAAAAATACGACTGGGCCAAAGAGCTGCAACAGCAGATTTTGCAGTCCGCTGATGAAGCAGCAGCCCTTTCGGATGATGAGCTCAGGTCGTGGTTTTCACCCTATACCCCGATCAGCCAGTGTGATTGTCCCTATTGCAATCACCACTGGCAGGATTATGTCTGGTCCTGGTCGCCTTCCGAGCCGGACCAAATGGTGTGTAACTATTGCGGCGGTATCACTTCGCTGCAGCATTTTCCGGAAAACGACTCGTTCTATGTCTATGATCCCACCGGTAATATCAAACCACATCCGGTCTATCGCGATTCCAGCGGAAAAATTTTTCCCATTCGCGAGCTCATCTTTTTCTATAAAAACCGTTACGCCTACGCCTGGATCGAAAACCTCGGTATCGCTTATGCCTTAACCGAAAAAATAAACTATGCCCGCAAAGCCGCCGTGCTGTTGAAGCGACTGGCTGAGGTCTATCCCGAATTTGCCATTCACGACAACTTTCGCTTTGAGCGCTATCCCTTTGGCTGGGCCGGCAAATTGCGCATGTGGCACTATACCGATGCCTATACCTTACAGGATTGCGCCGCCACTTATGACGCCATCTATCACAGCGGTTCCCTGAGCCAGGCGGATAAAGCCTTTATCGAGACCGATCTCTTCGACACCGGTATTGACTTTTTAATCTCGGCCCGTCCCTCACAGGGCATTTCCAACGATATGGCGTTCCGTTATGCCGGCGTCGCCATGCTCGGCCGCACGCTCGAACGCCACGATGCCATCGCCTGGGTGCTCGATCCTGAAGAGGGCTATAAGGCATTTATCGATAAACTCTTTTTCCAGGACGGCATCTGGCATGAACGCGCTCCCGGTTATCATCATATGGCAATCCGCCCCCTGCACGAAACAGTGGACATTTTGCACGGGTATTCCGATCCTCCCTCCTATCAACAAAAGGACCGTTTTGATAATATCAACCTCACCAGCATCGAAAAGCTCGGCACCATTTTTTCCGCCACCCTCGATATGCGCTTTCCGGACGGCACCCTTCCACCGGTGAACGATTGCCGCATGGGGGTAACGCCGGACGGCACACCGCTGGAAGCGCTTTACAACTGGACACAGAACGAAAAATGGCTGCAAAAAGCCAATCACGCCTATGGCGGCAACCTGCTGCAAACGGGAAATCTCTATGCCCTGTTCAACCGTCCACCGAATATCGACAAAAAACAGGATTTGCTTTCTCCGACGCTGGGTATTCCGGACAGTAGTCAAGATTTTACCGGCATGGGACTCTTTATGCTGCGCCGCGGCAGCGGCGCCGGGCAGGTGGTCTTTACCCTGCATCACCATAAATACAACAGTGGTCATACGCACTATGACGCCCTCAGCACCATCCTGTGGGCAGACGGGCGCGAAATGCTGTCGGACTTTGGCTATCCCTCATTTAGCTCGCCTTTACGATCGACCTGGTATCTCACCTCGCTGTCTCATAACACT
>CAZSOP010000629.1:0-1727 GCA_964608385.1 uncultured Cytophagia bacterium | reverse complement strand
TTGTTTGATATTCATTATTTTGTGTTTTTACAATCTTTAAATCTTCTTTCAGGTTCACGTTTGTTGCCAGATTATAAACAATTTCGGTTCCGAATTTTTTTGCCTGACTTTCGAAGAGCTGGTACATTTCAAATCCACCCAATCCTTCCGGAAAGCCCGGAAAATTTTCCAAATCACTGGTTAGTGTTACCTGTCCGCCTCTGTCGAGTCCGGAGAGCAAAAGAGGTTTGAGGTTTGCTCTGCCGGCATAAATCGCTGCGGTTAATCCGGCGGGCCCGGAACCAATGATAATCACTTCGTGCATTTTATCCTCCAGATTTATAATTACATCAACTCACTTTTTAGATGTGAGATAATGTAAAATGTTTCACTTTTTTTAAACGGGGTTGGGAATATCTATGAATTGCACTGAAATATTAAATTTCTTTTCCAGTTCTTTCCCCAGCGCCTGTATGCCGAAGCGCTCGGTTGCGTAATGACCGGCAGCAATAAAATGTATATTCTCCTCTTTGGCCATATGCATCGTCGGCTCTGATGCTTCACCGGTTATAAAAGCATCCAATCTGGCTTTAATGGCAAAAGTCATATCTTTCGCCGCCCCACCAGAGCAAAATCCTATTTTTTTTATTTGGTCCGGGCCATATGAAAAGATCAGAGGGTTTACCTGGAAGACCTGCTTGATTTTTTTGGTTAATTCTTCAATGGAGAGATCAATATGCCCGGCAAGTCCAACGGTTCCCAACTCTTCAAGGTTGGTCATACCCAGCTGTTTTGCTGCAATCGCGTTATTTCCAATGTCGGGATGTTTGTCCAATGGTAAATGATATGCCAGAAGCGATATCTCGTGTTCGAACAGCGTTTTCAGACGTCTTTTGAAATTATTTTTAATCACTCTTTCATCGCGATCCCAGAGAATTCCATGGTGCACAATGATGATTTCTGCATTGAGGTCTGCTGCCTTTTCAAAGAGCTCCTGACTTGCTGACACGGCGGTAACGGCATTATTGATTTTTTCTTTGCCTTCAACCTGCAAGCCGTTGGGACCATAATCCTGGAACTGATCAACAGCTAATCTTTCATCGAGATATTCAATAATTCTATTGCGATGTACCATATACGGGCCGGCCTGTTTCTCTCTTTTTTTTAAAATGTATTATGATATAAAACGTTATCCAGGGGTCTCTTTGGGACGTGTAATACTCCGGACTCGTCTTTATAGTATTTGATCGAATCTGAACTCGGTTCCATAGTGGGATGTTCAGCCGGATAACCCAATGCCAACACACTGTCAATATCATAAGAAGGGGGAATATTTAACAATTTCTTTATGGCCTCACGATTGATGCTACCCAGCCAACAGGAGCCAATACCCTCATCTAGTGCGACCAGTATCATATTTTCAATGGCTGCACCGACATCCCGTTCTCCGCCCTGTGCGCGGATATTTCGATTCAGCAAAACCACGATATATGCCGTGGGTTCTTGTCCTTGTGGGGGTCTGCCATCCTTTTCGGGTAAATAACCGGCCCACTGGGTGTGGGGAAAGAGGTTGACGATTATATCATCATCATCGACGACGATGAATTCCAGAGGTTGTAAATTGGCGCCCGATGGAGCGAGTCTGCCGCTATCGACAATTGATTTTAAACTGCTAAAAGCTATGCGTCTGGGCTGGAATCGCCGAATAGTCCGGCGGTTATAGATGAGATTTGTTATGCTATTCATAC
>CAZSOP010000628.1:0-1728 GCA_964608385.1 uncultured Cytophagia bacterium | reverse complement strand
ATTCAAGCCGATCAAGTCGTTCAACTCAACGAGCCTGTGAATATTTTTAATGATACAATGTTCAATAGAGTCAAAGAAGAGCACGGCGTCTATCAAACCGGGAAGACCACAGCGTCCAAAGCGGACACCATTGCACATGCAACAAAGAGAGCGATTACAGAAAGAATGGAAAAAGACCCTGCGTTCTATGAAAAGTTTTCAAAGCTGATCCAGCAGGCGATCGAGGATTTTAGGGCCAAGCGGATATCGGATCTGGACTATTTGAACAAGGTCGTGGACATCCGTGACAAGGTTGTCGGCAAGGTGCATGATGATATCCCGGATAAACTTTCCGGCAATCAAAATGCCATGGCCTATTTTGGTGTTTTATTGCCTTTTCTTGAAAAACAAAAAGATCCCGAATCCACTGCAGCAGATACAGCGATTGCAGTTCATAGCATTTTGGAAAAATATAATAAAATTCATTTCTGGGATGACCAGGATGCTCAAAAACGAGTCATCAGCGAAATCGACGATTTTCTCTATGATGACCTCAAAACCAAAAGAGACATTGATTTGTCGCTCAAGCAGATGGATGACATTATTGAAACAGTGCTGCAGGTGGCAAAACACAGGAGTCGTAGATAGTGACTGAATTAAACCCTGACAAAAGACACTCGATTGTTTACGGACAAAAGACTATCGAGTTCAACCTGCTCTATTCTGACAGAAAAACGATGGAAATCGCTGTGCACCCTGACGGGTCTGTTATTGTCAAAGCGCCTGCTCAATCAGATATCACGATGATAAAAACAAAAATCAAAAAAAGAGCTCGCTGGATTCTCAGACAGCTGAACTATTTCAAACAGTTTAATCCAAGGACACCCGATCGTTGTTATGTCAATGGTGAGACTCGCCTGTATCTTGGCAAGCAGTACCGCCTAAACGTAGCCAAAGGGTCGGAAAACTCGGTTAAACTCTCTCGTGGTCTGTTCCATATCACCTGCCGAAATACACCGACTCCTGAAACGGTCAAGAAACGATTGAATCAATGGTATTCAGAAAAAGCGCAGTTGCAGTTTGCCGAGAGCATGGATCGTTGTTGGCAGAAATTCAACGGTCTTGGTATTAATAAACCCGACTTTACCATTAAACGAATGCAAAAACGATGGGGCAGCCTTTCAGACAGGGGCACGCTCACCCTCAATACAACCCTGATCAGAGCGCCAAAAGAATGTATTGATTATGTTGTAACACATGAACTGTGTCATTTGAAATATCCTAATCATAGCCCCGGGTTCTATAAGCTCCTCGATTCCGTCCTTCCAGAGTGGGAAAAAATAAAACATAAACTTGAACTCGGTATGATATGATCGTGGGCGGAAAAACCTCAAGACTCCAAGGTCAACATTTATCAAAAAAGCAAAACAAGTCATTCGATCACAATACGCATTATTTCTGTTTTTTTGAGATATGTTTTCTCATCTGGTTGAAATACTGTTTGTTCGGCAGATATTTATCAGTGAGGATTTTCGTTTCCTCTATAGTTTCATTGTTTTGCTGGGGGGGTGAATTAATTCTGGTGTCTCTACTTTTTTCAAAATCTGAATAATGTTCCAGAGTTTTATCTGATAAATCTTCTAAAGGTGTATTGCTTCTAATCCATCCTTTTTTATTCGTTTTTATTTAATTGATGAAAATCCAACTTTGATCTATTGAAATAATTTTTACATCCGAGTTTGGCTGGAT
>CAZSOP010000627.1:0-1728 GCA_964608385.1 uncultured Cytophagia bacterium | reverse complement strand
GGCGTTTTCTCAGCGGTTAAAAAAGTACTCATTATTCGGAAGAACCAAAAAAAGACCACAAGCCAGAATCGTTCCGGATCGGCAATCATCCCAATCTGTTGAACCGGGTGGAGTAAACCACTGCATCTATAGTGTCGGCCGCCTGGTTTTATCAACCGGGACAATAATGATTCCGTTCCGAGTTGTTTTGCCATAAGAGGGCGAACCGTCGGCCTCTGCAGCGGCAAAGCTCGTGCCGGGCCGGCCAAAGAACTCACCTTCAGGCTGATGAAAGTTCTTCCGATGGTGACAATAAGGCAATTCATTTGTATTTCACGGAAATTTTTTGTATTTATGCTATACTCATCGATGTAATGGACATGCTTTTTTTGGGGGGGAATCAGATGTGCTAAAATTCACTTTTTTACAGGAGTTGAAACCATGATTACCGATCTATCCAATCTCTTTTTAAAACGTCAGGCTGAATCCCGTTCTATCTCGGCGGAAAATCCAAACGGGGAAAAGGGCAGAGGCGGCATGGCCACGGCCGAAAACACCCTGTCGCCGGATTCGGCTGAAGCGGCTCGTGAGCTCGGCAAGGGCTGGAAAGTATCGCCGTGCCGCTATATCGCCAAAGGCGAGACCGCGACCATTATGGATTGCGACGGTCCCGGCGTTATTCGGCACATATGGATCACCTTTGATACCGCTTTTTATCGCAATGCCATTTTGCGGATTTACTGGGACAAACAGCAACAGCCGGCCGTCGAATGTCCGATCGGGGATTTTATGTGCAATTCCTGGAACAAGCGGCAAAATATTTTTGCCCTTGCCATTAATGTCAATCCATCCGGCGGCATGAACTGTTATTTTCCCATGCCCTTTAGGAAACACGTCAGAATGACCGTGGAGAATGATTCTGCCGAAGAGCTGCCGCATTTCTTTTACACCATTAACTATACCCTCGAACCGGTTCAGGAGGATGCGCTCTATTTTCATGCGCAGTGGCGACGAAGCAATCCGCTTGAGTATGGAAAAGATTATATCATGGTGGATGGTATAGAGGGAAGCGGTCACTATGTCGGTACCTTTATGGCCTGGCAACAGAACAACGCCGGCTGGTGGGGAGAAGGCGAAATTAAAATGTTCATCGATGAGGATGAAAAATTCCCGACCATATGCGGCACCGGTACGGAAGACTATTTCGGCGGCGCCTGGTGTTTTGGAGAGGATTATTCCGCCCCGTTTTTGGGATTCAAACAGGTCGAGGGTAAATCGGACCAACCGGGCGCGCGTATGACGCTCTATCGCTTTCATACCTGTGACCCGGTCTATTTTAAAACCCGGCTCAAAGTCACCATGCAGGCCCTGGGCTGGCGCAGCGGCAGGCGGTTTTTACCGCTTCAGGATGACATCTCTTCGGTTGTCTACTGGTACCAGACCCTGCCGACAGCCGCCTTTCCGCCGCTCGCGCAGCGGAATCAGCGTGAGATTATCTGATGGCCGGACAAGGCCGGTGAGTTGAATAAAAGATGTTCAATTTGGTACCCGATTTTTCATTCTATGTGATAACAGAGGATACCCAAGCGTTTACAGAAACCGTTTTTGCCGGGCACAGCACAGGCGGCGCCTGACCCCTGCCTGCCCCCTGAGCGAACGGAAAAAAATCACTGCAATTGCTCTTTTCTCTTGACCTTTTGCCAAAAAATAGATAGAATATGTTGTTTTTACACCTGTTTGTAAACATTG
>CAZSOP010000626.1:0-1764 GCA_964608385.1 uncultured Cytophagia bacterium | reverse complement strand
TCATTTTGGTCTTGCCATTGTTCATGTTTCAATTCCACTCTGGTTCGATTAGGGCACACTCTGGACATTTAAAGGTACGAATACTCAGCTTGTTTCAATTCCACTCTGGTTCGATTAGGGCAGCGCTAAAAATGCATAAAAAACAGGCCTTTTGCGGCCTATTTTTATTCTATTCATCGTCGATGGAGAATCATGCAAAACCCACGGGGGGGCGACGATTTTAGATTATATTGCTCGTTGGTGCCTTTTCTATACCCAGGATTTCCTTTTCAAAGGCGCTTTCGCTGTTCATTTTGAAAAATAATACCGAATCTTTCTTGACACTGGTGACTTTTTTCAAGGATTTTTGCAATTCCTTGAATTTTCCTTCGGTCAACTCGCCTTCGAATACACTGTTTTGAATCCAGTTGAGATAACCGCGGCATACCTTGAGGGCCTTGGCAACACGTTTCTGCTCGACATCATAAACCAGTATAATATACATATCTTTTTCCTCTTTTTCCACTCTGTTTTGATATTCTTTACATGACCTCAAACAATGCTCATCAATATTTTTTTCCAAAAAAAAATTGAAAAATAGATCAACGTAAAGAACGTGGAGAAACCGCAAAAGTCGTCAAGAAAAATAAACAGTGGCTCACCACCACATTTTGAACGGCTTGTACGGTTTGATGCCCGTAACATGCTTGATCAACTTGTACCCTTCCAGCCGGATCAATCGCCGGTATGAGACATTGCGGCCCAATGACCGGTGCTTGATGGTGGTTTTGAGACGCTCGTCCCAGGACTGGACAAAGATCTTGCGCCCGTTTTCGTTGAGATAACAAAAATTCAGCCGTTTTTCGAAATGTTTGGGCTGTATGCTCTTTTGATTCAACAACTTGAATATCAATCGGTCGACGATAAACGGTTTGAATATTTCTGCCATATCCAGACTGAGGGAAAACCGCCGAAATCCGGGTTCGTGCAAAAAACTCACCGCCGGATTGAGCTGGGTATGGTACAGCTCGCTCAATACTGTGGTATAGAGCAGGGAATTACCAAAGGAGATAAGCGCATTAAGCGCGTTTTGAGGTGGTCGTCGGCTGCGTTTATCGAATTCAAAATCCTCACCATCGATAATGGTATCCCAGGCGGAATAGTATACACTGCGCAATCGTGCCTCGATGGTCATCAGATCGGTGATCGATCTCGAGACAGAGAGTTGTCCGCGCTCATGTTCGACTTGTTCGATTTGCCGGCTCAGGTTCTTGTCCCGATTGAGATAATAACGCAGATTGAGCAAAATATGTTCGGCAGCGGCGTCGATAAAAGCAACCGCCAGCAGTTTGCGGCTTGCCGTATCGAGATAATGCTTGACCTGATCAACGATCACCTTGCCGCTGATCAGATATTCTCGCGGTACCAGACTGCTGCTATAAAAACCATAATAATTGAAAAAATGTGCCACGATCTGATGCCGGGCCAGAAAGATGATCAGTTTGCTGTTAAGCGTCACCTCTCCGAAACAAAAAATCTGATCCACATCTTCGATGGGAATAACCCGCTTGACCACCCGATCCCGCTCATCGGTCTGGATATCGATATCCCCGTCAACCAAAACCTCTTCTTCCGGTGCCTCAAGCGGCGGTTCCACCGCCTCGACCTCGGCTTTTTCGAAAAACAAGGTATTCTGCTGACGCCGGATACGGCCGGCACTAAAAATGTAATAGGGGCGTTTCATAATATGGTAACCTTTAAGGCTGTTTATCTAAAAAAGGTGGT
>CAZSOP010000625.1:0-1777 GCA_964608385.1 uncultured Cytophagia bacterium | reverse complement strand
ATAGACATTTAACTCCAGGGCATCCGCTCCGGCTTGTACCGTTTTTTGGGCGTATTCGATCCATCCTCCTGTGGAAACGCCGTTCAAACTTGCAATAATAGGGATATCGGTAGAATCTTTTGCCTGTCGAATGTGCTCGAGATATTCTTCAGGTCCGCTATTATAGTCCTCTTCTTCCGGAAAATAGCTCAATGCCTCGGCAAAAGATTCGGTGCCTCTTGTTAAAAAATAGTTCAGCTCTTCCTGTTCAAAAGAGACCTGCTCCTCAAACAGAGAATACAAAACAACAGCGGAAGCACCGGCGTCTTCGAGTTTTTTAATCGTTCCCAGCTCTTTTGAAAGCGGTGATGCGGATGGTACCAGGGGATTTTTTAGCTTTAAACCCATATATGTTGTTGATAAATCCATATCGATCCATTCCTTTCAGTTTATTGATATTTTTTCAAGTACCTCATGTAAGGAAAAAAGTTTTGCCCGCTTGAAAAACAAATTTTCGGGAGACTTTATTCACCATATTCCATATCCACCCAGGCTTGATAAAGATGCCATCTCGACTGGACCTCGTTCTGAGCTTTTTCAATGAGCATTTTAGCGCGTTCGGGTTTGGATTTGGTCAACATTTTGAAACGGGTTTCATTATAGGCATAATCCTGATAAGGAATCGAAGGCGCTTTTGAATCCAGCTTGAGTGGATTCTTTCCTTCGTCGGTCTTTCGTGGATCAAAACGGAACAATGGATAATGACCACTCTGCACAGCCAGCTTTTGCTGTTCGAGTCCCAGGCTCATATTTAATCCCTGTGCAATACAGTGAGAATAGGCAATAACAATACTTGGTCCGTCATAGGATTCCGCTTCAAGCATGGCGCGCACAACCTGCATATCGTTATATCCCATGGCAACACGGGAAACATAAATGTTACCATAAGTCATAAAAATCATGCCGAGATCCTTTTTGGGCAACGGTTTCCCGGCAGCCGCAAACTTGGCAACTGCACCCAGAGGGGTGGCCTTTGACATCTGACCGCCGGTGTTGGAATATACTTCCGTATCCAGGACAAGCACGTTCACATTACGGCCCGAGGCCATGACGTGATCGAGTCCTCCAAAACCGATATCATAAGCCCAACCATCACCGCCGATTATCCAGACCGATTTTTTTACCAGTACATCAGAGATCGATTCAAGCTGTCGGGCCTCTTTTGTTTTAATATTTTTTAATTTTTCTTTCAAAGCTTTGACTCGCTGGCGTTGTTCGTTAATTCCGGCTTCACTCTCTTGATCCGACTGCAACAATCCGGTAACCAGCTCGTCACCAAGTTGAGAAGAGAGGGATTGTACAAGCTCTGAGGCGAATTCGATTTGTTTATCCAGGGTGAGGCGGAATCCCAACCCAAACTCGGCGTTATCCTCAAAAAGAGAATTTGACCATGCCGGTCCCCGCCCATTTTCATCGACACAATAGGGAGTTGTCGGTAAATTACCACCGTAAATGGATGAACAACCGGTGGCATTGGCAATGATCATACGGTCACCAAAAAGCTGGGTTGCGAGTTTAACGTATGGCGTTTCACCACATCCTGAACAAGCACCGGAATATTCAAACAGTGGCCGCAACATTTGCGAACCCTTGACGGTTTGAATTTTAACTTTTGTCCGGTCAAGCTCCGGTAGCTTTTCCAGAAAAAATGTATAGTTTTCGCGCTCTTGTTCCCGTAACGGCGGTTGCGGCGCCATATTGATCGCTTTTTTACCGGGCTCTTCCTTGTTCTTTGCTG
>CAZSOP010000624.1:0-1789 GCA_964608385.1 uncultured Cytophagia bacterium | reverse complement strand
AACGGGATTATTTCCCAACCGGCATAAATGTTATCATATCAAAAATCGAGGGCGTACGACCGAAAGAGAACAAAGTAGAATTGAGCAATGCAAAAGTACTTTCCTATGATTATCTGATCATCGCCACCGGCTGCAAAATTCATCCGCAAGAGACGGAAGGCATGCAGGGCGATGGCTGGAGACAAAATATTTTTGATTTTTACACGGTAGAAGGGGCGTGTGCACTTTTAAAATATTTCAAGACCTGGGAAGGGGGTAAAGTCGTTATAAATATTGTTGAAATGCCGATCAAATGTCCGGTTGCCCCGCTCGAATTTGCTTTTCTGGCAGACTGGTGGTTTACCGAACAGGGCATTCGCAACAAAGTGGACATCGAGTTCGTCACGCCGTTACCCGGAGCGTTTACAAAACCGATCGCATCAAAATTTTTAGGCAAATTCCTTGAAAAAAAGAATATCCATCTCACCGCTGAATTCAATATCGGTTCGGTTAACAGCGATAAAAACAAAATCGT
Organism: uncultured Cytophagia bacterium; assembly: GCA_964608385.1. Lineage (GTDB taxonomy): Bacteria > Zhuqueibacterota > Zhuqueibacteria > Residuimicrobiales > Oceaniaggregativiventaceae > Oceaniaggregativivens_A. The sequence goes on along the minus strand of CAZSOP010000624.1, from coordinate 1,275 downwards.
TTCCTGGGATGAAAAAGAAATCGACTATGATGTACTGGTCACGATACCGACGAATATGGGAGCTGAATTTATTGCCGATTCAGGTATGGGGGATGATATTAATTTTATTCCGACGGATCCGGGTACGCTACAGTCCAAAGCTTATGAAAACATTTTCGTCATCGGTGATGCCACAGATTTGTCGAGTTCAAAAGCAGGTTCCGTGGCCCATTTTGAGGCGGATATATTATTTGAAAATTTTATTCGGGCAACAGAGAACAGGCCCCTTAAAGCGGATTTTGATGGTCATGCAAATTGTTTTATCGAGTCCGGTTTTGGCAAGGGCATCTTGATCGATTTCAATTACGATGTCGAACCCTTGCCCGGAAAATTTCCCTTGCCGGGAATTGGACCCTTTTCATTGCTTGAAGAGACGCGCATGAATCACTGGGGTAAAATGATCTTTCGCTGGGTTTACTGGAATTTGTTGCTCAAAGGAGCGGAATTGCCGATTGAGGCACAAATGAATCTAGCCGGTAAGAGGAGAAGTTGATATGAATGATGCAAAGGTTCAACAACAACTTGAGGAGATCAACGAAAAACTCGACCGCATCACTACCCGAATGGAGGAACAGGAAAAACGCCGGCAAGAGTGGCAAGAGTTGAAGAACGATCTCACACTCATCGGCACGGATGTTTTCAACTCGGCCGTTGAAGAGTTGCAGGATGTGGCAATATACTTTGACAGCCGAGATCTGGTCTTTTTATTGAAAAAACTATTGCGGAACACGCGCACGCTCATCAACGTCCTCAATCAACTCGAATCCGCTGCCAACCTCATCGAAGACGTCAAACCCCTCAGCAAGGATATATTTGATGAACTGTTGCAGCGGCTGCAAAAATTCGAGGAGAAGGGCTATTTTCAATTTATGCGACACTCCGCCCGGCTTTTCGACACGATCATAGCCGATTTTAGCCCCGAGGACCTGGAAACGCTGAACAAAAGCCTACCGTACTTGCTCAGGGCAGTAAAGAGCCTGACAAAACCGGATGTGATCGTTCCGGTTTCAAATGCATTGGATCAAATACAAAGCATAGAAATCGATACCGAAAAAGACATTTCCTATAGATCGCTATTCAGACAGCTGAGAAATCCGGACGTTAGAAAAGCGATGGCTTTTATGCTTGAATTTATAAAATCGGTCAACACACCTGAAAACAAACAATTAACCAAAGAAAATAGGTTCTTCCGAATAATGAGTACTTTTTTTACCGCTGAGAAAACGCCAAGAAACG
>CAZSOP010000623.1:0-1793 GCA_964608385.1 uncultured Cytophagia bacterium | reverse complement strand
AGCCGGTCGCTTCCTTCAATGATTGCAATGCCCGCGCCACGTCCATCGACCCCAGTTTACCATGCATAATCACGGAATCGATAATACCCCGCGACTGGCCCGAACCACCCAATTCCCTGCTCTCCTCCCAATAGGATTGCGGAGCGGCGAGATAATCCACAGTCGGACAATCGAGTATACGCTCGTTTAATAAATGTCCGCCGGTGGCCTGGCGGCTGAAGGTCATATGAAAGTAACCATAAAAAACACCAACGATCAACGATCGCGGCCAGTGGTTTTTCACCAGAGCGCTAAAATACTCGATATCTTCAACTATCACCTCCTGCTGACAGGCAAAGTAATCTATTACGCGTTGTTCTTCTTTGCTCAGCCGGAATATTCCATCTGTGGTAAAATTGCGCTCATCACTATCGGGAACCGTTGCAGTATCCAACGTCCAGTTATCACTCTTCCAGGTCTGATGCAATTTAGCATCGGTTTTATATTTCTCCCGCAGCCAGGCGCGGAATTTTTCCGTCATGGCCTTTCCGCAGTCGGGATCATGCTCGATAAATCCCCAGTAATGCCACTCGCCATAAATACCGCAGGCGATGTGAATACCGACCACTGAAGCGGCTTGTTCCATCTCTGAAAAACGCTGACAAAACTCGATCAGCTTTTCCCCCGCTATTTCTTTCCATTTCTCCGACGCCAGACTGACCCGGAAAGAACGGTCATTGTCGCCGTCTTCCAGGTTGAATGGCGGGCCATAGGATCGTTCCTCAATGGGGCCGTCAGCATATTGTACTGCCTCCTCCGGATGCTGTCGTAGCCACCAGTAGGGCGGATTAATGTGAAGACGAATAAATACATTGGCTTCGGGACAGGCCTGCAATACACCGGCGACCTGTTTTTGTGCCTTGCTAAGGTCGAGTTGATCTTCATTCGCAGGCCAGATATCCTCGAACCAAAGATCAATCTGAAAAAGACGAAAACCAATATCGGCAAAATTTTTCAGATTGCGTGCCGGAACCTCTTCCCAGGACCAGCGGCCGCCATAGACATGCGTGAGGGCATAAATCTGTGGTGCATAGGGCTGCTCGTCGATAAAAATCGTGGGTTTGCCTCTGTGAGGACGAATCGATGCGGATTTGCCTTTAGTCATTTTTAAAGATACTCCCGGTTTGGATTGATGGAATAATTAGCACCGAAATAGGGTTTAAAAGGGTGAAAATCATAAAAAAATTTACCACATTAAAACGGAAAATCAAAACCAATGGCATTAAAAAAATGGTAAAAAAAATCTTATTTATGTTCATCCCATTGTTACCGGCTAACAATCTATTTGCACAGCCCACGGGTTCCCTCTATGGAACGGTAATCAGCGCAGACAATAAAGAACCTTTGGTCGCCGCCAATGTCGTTATTCTCGATACCCAGCTGGGTACCTCCACAGATCAGGCGGGTAAATACAGAATCGACAATATACCCGTAGGGACTTGTCGGTTGCGTTTCGATTATATCGGTTTTCAACCGGTTTTTAAAACCGATGTGGTTATCAAGAGTGCCAATCCTGCTGTGGTCAATGCTGAAATGGAGGAGCGCGTTCTTGAGGGCGAAGAGGTCAGAGTGACGGCCGGTTATTTTGTTGAAGAAGAAGGAGTACAACCCAGCACCATCGGCTTGTCGCGCGAGGAGATCCGCCGGTTTCCGGGTGGATTTGAAGATGTGGTTCGTACTGTTTCGACTCTTCCCGGTGTCGCCATAAACAGCGCCGGTGGCCGCAACGATCTTTTGGTACGCGGTGGCGGACC
>CAZSOP010000622.1:0-1799 GCA_964608385.1 uncultured Cytophagia bacterium | reverse complement strand
GCAGGTCCAGCCGGGCCATCAGGTCATCCGCAATTTGCAGCACGCCCGGCAGCTTGTCCGGCGGGTAGGCTTTGGGGTAAAGATAACCCGGACCGCTGAGACTGCCGATAAAAAAATCGTTTTCGGTGGCTTTTTCGTAATAGTACTGTAACAGTGCCGGCGCAAAATCGATCCATTCCATGTTGGTTTCCCAGGCATAGGGAATTTTTCCCCGGCCGGGTTTGGTCCATGAGCCAATCCCGAGCCCGTCACTTTGCACCAGCGTGATGTAAACTTTGTCTTCCACTTGAGGATTCGGGTTATACGTTGCTTTTTGTTTAAACGTGAACCCTTTTGACAGTGGTACCTGCCGGTGAAAGCTCATATTCGGCATGGTCGCCAGGCCTTCAGCCACGACCAGCGCGTTCTGAGAGATCAGGGTCACGTATTCAGTCTCCTGATCTTTGCAATAAGAGTGCCAGCCGAACATGTAGGCATAGTCGTTCATTTCCCGGAACAGCTTGTCAGCCAGCGCGTATTCATTCGGATCGGCCGGGCTGGCGGACAAATCCGTGAAAAAGGCGCCCTGAATGATTCCAAAATCGCCAATGCCCGGTTTCATGCCCGGTTTATTGTCCGGTCCGACCCGGCACCATTCACCGAGATAGAGCAGAACATCCCGGCTGCACCGTTCCCAGTATTCGGCAATCGCCCATTCATAGATTTCAGCGTCGGTTTTACCGGTGAATTGATCACGAAAATCCGCCACGATTTCCAGTCCCAGTTCGTCTGCCAGGGCAAGTTCCTTGTCTGAAATAATCAATGCATCTTGCAGACCCGCCACGGTAAAGGCGAGCCGCAGGGTCGTCAGCATATTGCGATCCCAGACCACACATTTTTTCAGATTCTGAGCATAGTCCCGCACGAGATCATCGGCTGAATCGTAGGTTTGCGTTTTGATACCGCGTTTATTCTGGTAATATTCCAGCACGGTATGCGTGCCCGGATGCTTGTAATTTTTGGGGTAAAGCAGGTAAATGTTGCCCATTCCCCGATTGGCGTGGCCCTGCATACTGATGGCCATGGCCTGCCAGGATAAATCATTTTCGGCCATCCAGTCGCCGGAAATATCCAGTACGCTAACAATTTCAGCCACTTTGGCTTGACTGGCAGGGGCCGCCAGGAGCAAAAGCACTCCCAGCATAACGAATAGGTGTTTTTTCATAATTCTTCTCCTTGGGTTATCTATAAGAACGCCGCATTACAGTCGCCGCTTTACAAAGCAGCGAGCAGTAAGAAATGTTTAAAATACGATCGAACAACCCGGTTTGTCGAAAAGACGGGCGGTCGACTGCAAATGCATGATTAGGCACCCGCCCAGGTTTATAAACGAGCGGATAACGTGAGACAAAGCGTAAACTTTTCATTTTTATAAAGGAAATGATTTAACTTGTTCTGTTATGATTCGCAAACCAATTCAATTCGTAATGGTTAGAAATTTTTATTTTGAATTTTTAATAAAGTTCAAATGCGGTTTTTACCAGGGGTTCTATCCTTTCAGCATAAGGGTCGAGCGCATAGGCATGACTGAAAAAATGACGAAAAGCAAGGAATTCACCGAGTTGATTTTTGACTTGCGGGGATATAATTTTCTCTTGTTCGGATAAATTCAAAAGTTCTTTATGCCAGGCATTTCCTTGAGATATTGAGATTCCCTTTTCTAAAAGTATTCGTTTTAAAATATTTTCTACGCCGTTATAGAAATTGTGGAGAAGAGTGGCCACTCCAGCCAACTCGAGCATAGAGAGTGTTGGAAGAAC
>CAZSOP010000621.1:0-1803 GCA_964608385.1 uncultured Cytophagia bacterium | reverse complement strand
TACCAATCATTTTGGTGAGCTGAAGCGATTGAGTTATCTGGTTCAACCCACGGTGTGTGTTATCCTGAATATCGGATATGCACATCTTGAATTTTTTCATTCACTTGAAGGTGTGGCAAAGGCAAAAATGGAAATATTTGTATTTGCAGCCGATGACGGAACAGCAATCTATAATTGTGACGACCCCATTTTGAGTAAGCAGCACTTTCCATTAAAACACAAGTTGTGTTTTGGTACACGGGAACAGGCGGAGGTTTCCGCTTCAATTCAGGAGTGTGATGTGTTTGCACAATATACGTTTCTTTTTGATAACCGGGCCATCAAGCTCGGCATTCCGGGGCGACATAATGTTGAAAATGCGCTGGCTGCAACCGCGGTGGCAAAACATTTTTCGCTTTCAAGCGAGTCGATTCAAAACAGACTGCAAAGTTTTAAAGCGATCGACAAACGCATGCAGGTGGAATGGTATGATGATATCGCCATTCTCAACGACGCCTATAATTCCAACCCAAACAGCCTGAAAGCGGCTCTGTTGACCCTGAACGATATGCGCGTTCAGTCCAGCAGCCGGCGTTTGGCTGTATTGGGGGACATGTTGGAGCTTGGTGACTTTAGCCGTGCCGAACACGAAAAGGTAGCCGATCTGGCAAAGGCGCTGGATATTCACTCCCTTTTTCTCTTCGGTGACAGTATGCGCCGGGCACAATCAAGAGCGCAAGAGATCGGATACCCGGGCGTCTACCATTTTGATTGCAAAGAAGCTCTGGCAGATGAGCTCTATACTGTTATACAGCCCGGCGATATCGTTCTGGTTAAGGGATCGCGCGGATTGCGGATGGAAACCATTATTGAGGCATTAAAAAATAAAATGTCCTTATAAGCAGGAGTGATATGCTATACTATCTTTTGGTTCCTCTCAAGGACCAATACATTTTGTTTAATTTATTCCGATATATATCTTTCCGGGCGGCATCCAGCGCGGTTCTGGCACTTTTGATCAGCCTCCTGATCGGGCCTGCGATTATCAGACGATTGAAAAAAATGCAAATTGGCGAAGAGATCCGTGCTGACGGCCCCGCAAGTCATCTGAGCAAACGCGGAACACCGAGTATGGGTGGCATCATCATCCTGATTAGCGTTATTATCCCGACTCTGCTTTTTGCCAAAATTGCAGAGACGAATGTCTGGCTGGTTCTGGTTTCAACGTTATGGCTCGGCATTTTGGGGTTTATGGATGATTATCTGAAAATCGTTAAAAAATTGCCAAAGGGTTTGATCGGCCGTTATAAACTCTTCGGTCAGATAATGCTTGGTTTGTTTGTCGGTGTTATTGTCTATTATTTGCCCGAGGTGCAAAGTGCACGATCGTCGACGTTTATTCCCTTTTTTAAAGATTTGACCCTGGACTTTGGTATCTTTTATATCGCCGTCGTTGCTTTTGTGATTACCGCTACCAGTAACGGCAGCAATCTTACGGATGGTCTTGATGGTTTGCTTATCGGCCTCACAGGGATTGCTGCGGCCGCTTTTGCCGGTATCGCCTACGTCAGCGGCCGCGTCGATTTCAGCCAGTATCTCAATATCCTTTACCTTCCCAATGCCGGTGAACTGGCGGTCTATTGCGGTGCGCTTTTCGGCGCTTCGCTCGGCTTTTTATGGTATAATGCTTATCCTGCTCAAATCTTTATGGGAGATACCGGTGCATTGTCTGTGGGCGGCGCTATCGCCACCGTGGCCGTGCTGGTAAAAAAGGAAATTTTGCTGGTGCTGATCTGTGGTATTTTTGTTCTCGAAAGCCTTTCC
>CAZSOP010000620.1:0-1823 GCA_964608385.1 uncultured Cytophagia bacterium | reverse complement strand
ATTATTTCGATTATCTGGTGCAGCTGATGACGCCGGGCGGACAAATCGCCGAATTCGGCGACGGCCGATATGGCCGCGGTTATACCTGGACCTGGATGATTTCCATGCTCGAAAAAGGTGCATCGGTTTACCGCGACGGTAGAATGAAATGGGCGGCACACCGGCTATTCGAAGCACATGTCAAAGAACTGGATCATCAACCCAGAGCCGACCTCTGCGAAGCCTGGCTGTGGGCCGACGACTCGATTCAGGAAAACCTTCCCACCGACAAGAGCCGCCTGGTGCTGGAAGATTATGTCGGTAAAAAAGTGGTGTTCCGCAACGGCTGGGACCGCAATGCCACCTTTATGCTGTTAAATTACATGGACGACGCCCCCTTTGGAATCGATGGCAAAGAGTATCTCACTAACACCATCAATGTCGAAGCGGAAAAAAACCACCACGGTCACGCCGATGAAAACGCCATCTGCCTGCTCATGAAAGATGAATCCATTTTGCTCTATGATACCAACTATCGCGAAACCTCTTCCACCGGGCCGGATGGACAATTTCGCGCCGATGTCTTTCACAACAAGCTGAATGTCCGCCACGGCATTGCCGATGCGGATTTTCGCCTCATGCCCTTTCTACTGGACGGCGGCCGCTATAAATTCGTCGACACCAAACTGATGCATTTCCGGTCGTTTCGGGATGTCGATATCAGCCGAACCCGGCTCGCCTACGATGAGATGGGTTATCAATGGGATCGTCTGGTCAATTATCTGAAGGAACCGGACTGGTTCATCATCTTCGATATCGTCAAAATCCGCAAAAACGGGCCGCTGACCCTGGCCAACCTCTTTTACACCCAGCATATCGGCGATCACGACGTCGACAATCCCGTCTGGTTCGACACCTATTACAGCACCATTGCCGCCATGCCCAACCTGGCGCCTCATTATGCCGGCGAAAAAAATGATCCGGACACGCGCCTGCTCATCTATTTTCCACTGGGACGCCGGTTCCGCATCGGTGCGGAACAACTGCGCAACAATGTGCAAACCGAATGGGTGATCTATACAGCCAAATCGGACAGTTTCAAACAGGGCGATCTTTTGATCTTCCCCACCCTGCTCATTCCGCACGCAAAAACGACCGATCCGGGCTCTATTGTAAAAAAACTGGAAAAAATAAAGATGTTTTACCAGGGCAACGGTTTTGGTTTACAACTGCCGACAGACCGGGGGTTTGTACAACTAAACGCTATGGCCGATCTGGAAGCGGAATACCTCGAAGAAAATATCCGGCCGCGATACAATTTTGAATCCGGCAAAGCGCAATATGGCGACCTCATAACCGATGCCCGCTATTGTTATCTGAAAAAGGAAGGAAACGAGCTTTTTTATTCATTTTTCAAAGCTGCCAATCTTATTTTCAAAGGTCAAACGATATTCAAAGCTCCCGGTATGGAATTCGGTCAGGACAACGGCATTTACCGCTTGCACGGCGTTCCCAAATGGGCTGCATGGGAGGATAGTGTGCAATTGGAAAACCAATAACACATTGAGCAATTGCCACACGCCGTTTGATGAAACGCACCTGTGATTAACGTTTGGTGCGACGCACCTGTATGACAAACAATGGATAAATGTTCCAATATTTACAAAATCGTGCAGCAAGGTGCGTCGCACCGATACGGCATCTTTCAATTGAATTACTATTTTAAATCATATAAAAAAACGTGTCGTATCTATCCTCAATAATCTTGGCGGTTTTAAAGGTTAAAAAACTGGTTCTTCCGAATAATGAGTACTTTTTTAACCGCTGAGAAAACGCCAAGAAAC
>CAZSOP010000619.1:0-1834 GCA_964608385.1 uncultured Cytophagia bacterium | reverse complement strand
ATATCAAGTTGACGCCGTCTCAGAAATATGTTCCCAAACTCCGAGAAGAACTGTACAAAACAGTGCGCGGCAACTACCGTTCCTGGTTCGTACATGAAGTCTGCCACTATGCATTTGCTCATAAGTTGCCTGAAAAGAGCGCAATGACTGCCGACTTTGTGTATGTTGATGATTATAACTCGGAGGACACGTGGAAAACAGACCGATATCAGTTAGAGGGAGAATCGCCGTTATGGTCAGAAAAGTATTCGGGTCACATAGGAGCATTCCCTTACGGAAAGAGCGGTTCGTTTATATATAAATTCGATTTTCCAAAACCAATTCATCGGGTTACTATCGCTGATCAACATACTCAATGGGGTTTGGGAGATAGTGTGAAAATGTGGACATCCACTGATGGAGAATCCTGGACGCTCCGATACAATAATTGGAATGTGCGATATACGGAAGATTGCTATTATGAGTTTTTTGAGAAGGGATTTGAAGGGGCAACTTCCATATTTATCAAGTATTATTTTCGAGCTGGCGATAAAACGAGAAAAGGCGAGGATAATAGAGGCGCCAGCCTGAAAGAATTTTCACTTGCTGTAGAATATAAAAAGTAACGAACGATGATGGAGAAAAGAAAAAGCGTTCAGAAGATAATGGGTATCATTGTGTGCTTAGCCCTTCTACGAGGGGTGCTCTATGCTCTTGTCATCCCTGTTGATCAGACGCCGGATGAATTTCATCATTTCGAACTCATTAAAGCGAAACAGTTGGCTCTGAAAAATGCTGACGAACGAGAAAAAGCTGAAATGGCCGCTCGCATGGAATATGCCCGGTATTATTTCTTGAATCCTGAGAGTAAGCGACAGGTGTCGGTGGCAGATTTTGCGGGGAAGCAACTTCCATCACCAAATTCAAGCCTTTATTATACCTTCAATGCCTGGATACTGAAGATATTCTCGTTCAATTCAGTTGCGGCCGAGGCGTATCTCATCCGTTTCATCTCTGTTATTTTAGGAGCAAGTGTCGTGTTCCTCTCATTTTTGGTCGCGCGTGAACTATTTCCTGAAAATCTCTATCTTCTCATAGGGGTTCCCGCATTCATAACCTTTATCCCGCAATTTTCCGCGATGAACGGCTCGATTAATAATGATAAGCTGGCAGAGGTATTGGTTTCTTTAGGGTTTTTGGTAATGGTAAAAATGTTAAAATACTCGATAACCCCTTTTTCTGTCGTGCTTTTTGCCGCGGCGATCGGTCTCGCGGTTTTCAGCAAACGGACAGCGCTTTTCATGATTCCGATCTTTCTCATGTTCTGGTTTGTGTATTGGTGGCAGTCGTCGCTTGGCCTCCGCATGCACGGAATACTGCTGGGTGTCGTTGCTGCTCTTGCCGGTGGAGGATATTTTCTTATAAAGGTTTCGCCTGGCTTTGAAACGTTTATCAATACCCATCTGATCTGGATGCCGGCCTATAAGGTAGAGGAACTCTTTTTTCGTCCGGAATTAATTTCAGGGCAACTCCTGAAGCATTATGCAAAATTTTTTATTGTGCTGTATTGGAGTTTTTGGGGGGTCTTTGGGTACATGACGATTCATCTTCACCATGTCTGGTATCTGCTGGTGGCTTGTGTGCAAGGACTTGCACTATGCGGGTTAGCCTGGTTTACGATAAGAGTAAAAAAGGGGGAAATTTCGGTTCCTGCCTGGCGGGTAAAATCTCTTTACCTGTTCATGCTCAGCATTGTTTTCGCGATTTTGCTTCCGTTTTTCCGATCATGTGTATTAAGACCTGGGCAGGCTCAGTTGACGCAGGGACGCTATCTGTTTCCTGTGCTTATTCCGAT
>CAZSOP010000618.1:0-1863 GCA_964608385.1 uncultured Cytophagia bacterium | reverse complement strand
GCCGTTTGGGCAATAAAGGATAACAATTACAGTAAATTCCCTCAACGACCGACGCACCAAAAAATTCCTGAATCGATGTCACCGGCAGGACATGAGCACGCCAGAGCCACTGAATGTATTCCGATTCTTCTTTTACATACCCCCACTGCACGATACGATCGCCCAAAATTTGTCTGGCGCGCATAAAAGGTTCCGGTTTTTGGGCAAAGGATTCTCCGAGGACAGCGACTTTGAAGGAAATATCCATATCCGCCACCTGAAAAAGAGCTGTAAAAAATTCATCCGCATTTTTATCGTACTCCCAGCGATGATTCCACAAAACCAGAGGTTCAGAGAAAGGTGAAAGCCGCTCAGCGTCCAGCCTGTCGAGCTCGAGCCCTAAATAACAAATTTTACTTTTTTGCTCAATCTCCCCAATGCGATGCTTTTGGCGAAAATCAGGAAAGTGATTTAAAAATCTCTTCAGTTCACAGATAAAACTTTGATAATGAAAATTCGAATTAAAACAGATCAAATCACTGGCCACCGCAGAGGCATAGTTGATAAATCCATAATGATGGTCTCGCTGATATTGCACATCGCGGTCACCGGCTTGCCAGGGATAGGACAGTTGGTTTTCATGGAAATAGAGGGCAGTTGGAATGGAATGCGTTTGTGTGCGAGTACAAGCCAGAAAAGTGGTAAGATCAAGCATGTCCGTAGAGAGAATCAAATCCGGTTTGTATCGCTGCTGCTGATAAGCTTGGGCAAGGCTAATGGCGCCGCCGTGCATTCTCCATTTCCAATATTGACCCGGCAAGGTCAGGAGTTCAATATGATGACGGCTATATCGCCGATAACCCTGAGCCCAGTCAGCATGAGAACCGGTAAAGTAAGGTTCGATCAGAACGATTGTAAGCGGTTTTTTAGTCATAATGCTTGCGACGAGACCACAACTTTAGGACAAATGCAAAAGGATGGCGAATACGGCAGGCCGGCTATTCGAGTTTATACTTTTTTATGCGATAACGCAGCGTATCCAGGGAAATGCCGAGCAGATTAGCTGCCTTGGTCTGGTTATAATTACTCCTTTCCAGCGCTTGTGTGATCATGTGCTTTTCCATTTCATAGAGCGACAAACCGCTTGCCGGCAGATCCAGGGAATCATGCTCTTTCTGCGATGATGTTGTTGTCTGAAATTTACTTAAAATAATATTTTCAGGCTGAATGAAATCGCTTTCAGTAAAAATAACCGCGCGCTCAATCACATTGCGCAATTCCCGTACATTCCCGGGCCAGTTATATGCCATTAGTTTCTCTTTTGCTTCTTTGCTGAATCCTTTGATCTTTTTGCCAAAGTCATAGACATAAGACTGTAAAAAAAGATCGGCAATTTCCAGAGTATCATCATCAAGGTCGCGCAGAGGCGGTAATTTGAGCATCACAACATTGATACGGAAATACAGATCCTGACGGAATTCCTTGTTTTCTACCGCTTTTTCAAGGTCGCGATTGGTGGCGGCAATAATACGGAGCTTGACGTGATGCAACTGCGTGCTGCCGAGACGGCGAAAAGATTTGGTTTCGATCACAGAAAGCAGTTTGGCTTGCAGAGAAAGAGGCATTTCTGATATCTCGTCGAGGAAAATTGTACCTTCATCCGCCTCCTCGATAAGGCCGCGTTTGCTCTGCACAGCATTGGTAAAAGCCCCCTTTTCGTATCCAAACAATTCCGCCTCGAGAAGATTTTCCGGAATGGCGGCGCAGTTGACCTCGATAAACGGTTTGTCCTTAAAAATAGAAGAATAATGAAGAGCTCGCGCAATCAGGTTTTTACCGGTTCCACTCTCTCCCTGAATCAAAATCGTGGTGTTGCGTATATTA
>CAZSOP010000617.1:0-1866 GCA_964608385.1 uncultured Cytophagia bacterium | reverse complement strand
AGATTTAATTAATTAAGACCATAAATGTCAAGTAAAATCAAAGCTAGAATTCGTAACTGACACCAATTGAAGGCAATATGCCGATATCGCTGCTGGTGCTGATACTGTTTTCCCAAAAATCATAACGCGGTCGTTGCGGAATTTTATAGTTGTATATATTCTGAATGTCGATATATGCGATCAGCGTTGTACTGGTAAAATTAAACGTTCGGTCGACACGGACATCGAGATGATGACCGGCCCGGGTTCGGCCCGCCAGATATTCCACCGGCAGGTTTTGGATTTGCCCCGGATTCAGGGGGTTATCCTGTGGCCTGTAGATCGGGGTAAAGGGTACGCCGGTAAAATATCTGAATTTGGCGGCGATTTCCCATTTTTCATTAAAGATATATCCGCCGGATATATTCAAGATAAAGCGCTGGTCATACTGACCGGGATAGGTCAGATCATTTCCCGCAATGACCTCGCTTTTGTTTAAGGTGAAACTGACCAAGCCGTACAAGGGGATATCTGAAAATTTTTTTTGCAGCAATACTTCTGCACCATATGACCTTCCCTCAGCTTTAGAAACGAGGTCGAAATAACCAAAGGATTGAAAATCATCTTCACGACCACCAAAACCGGTGCCGGTATTGGTTAAAACGATATATGCCGAAACACCCGGTATCCTACCGGTGGGCAGGTCACGGTACCACTTGCGGTAGACCTCAAGTGACATCCGGATATCTTCGCGGATCAGATAATCCCATCCAGCGACGATCATATTGTTCTGCAATGCCCTTAATGACCGGTTGGCAGGGTTTGTGACCCAAACATAAGAAGGCGACTGATAGTAACGGCCGCCGCTCAATCGCAGGCTGTGCAGAGGATGAAGTTTGTACTTGAGCGATAACCTGGGTGCCAGATATAGCGAACGATTCAAAAAAGCGTAATAGTCGGCACGTACACCGAGATTAATATCCAGATTGGGATGTGGATAGATATCGAGTTCGGCAAAAGCGGCGTATTTTTGCGTCTTCATATCTGTTTGGGTTTGTTTCGGAACGCCGAGTGCCTGAACCGGTAATTTATTGCCGTTGCGGTCGAACACGGAATCGGCAAAAGCTGTGGCATTGTCGTTTTCTATTCGACGTGCCGAAACGCCGTTGCGCAAACCAAAATGTTTTGATATAATCCAATAATGCTGCAGCTTGATACCGTGTTCACGCTCGTCAGCGTCGCTTTTAAACCAGACCTCTTCATTTTTATCCAGTTGCCTGAAACGGTAGCGAAAGAGATGTGAATTGAGCGTGAGGTCCAGATATCCGTGCGGCATGGAGCGGCGATAATTGAGTCCGGCAATACCCTGATACTGCGAGTTATCCAACAGGCCGGCATTGGTGACGCGGTTTTCAAGCGTTCTCTGATCACGGTCGACATTGTTGACAGCCGACAGCCCCAGTAGGAAAAGTTTATCGTTAGGTGACAGGTCATAGTGAAACAGCACGTTGTAATCGGTATAGACCGGCACAAAGGGCAAATTGGCAGCTTTGAAAATAAGATCGAGATAACTCTTGCGCGCTGATATGATCAGGCTGCCGTTCTCTGTTATTGGGGTTTCGAAATCCAATCCATATTGCGTTGCTGATAGTGTTAGTTTGCTTTCGAATGAATCGGGATTCTTTTCCAACATGGTAAGAGAGAGTACAGAAGACATTTTGTCGCCATAACGGGCTGCAAAGCCACCTGTGGAAAACTTTACATCATCGACAAAGTCGAGATTGACAAAGCTAAGGCTGCCACTGCTGTTGCCCTGGGTACCAAAGTGATTGATATTGGGCACCTGAATGTTGTTGATGACATATAGATTTTCCGATGGTCCGCCAC
>CAZSOP010000616.1:0-1875 GCA_964608385.1 uncultured Cytophagia bacterium | reverse complement strand
GCGGGTCTATTACCTTACCCGCCTCGTTTTTTTCAACTCTATTTTGTTTTTCCGCTCAAATCACGTATCTTCTTTTCAGCAATGCGGTATAAAGTATCGGCCTCAAAATATGCACATCTGAACACCTATTATTTTTTCTTCGCGTTTTGTACGAGGCGGTTTTTGATATTCGATGAATTTCAATAAATTGAATATTATGGATAATTTTGATACACCCTCTGGAATGAGCGAAATAAATTGATTTTTATTTTAGAATTTTTTATTCTACAACTGCAAAATCAGGTTGAGATTTTCACAGGATTGGGCGCTTTGTTAAACAAAAAATGGAGGTCAGCTTTGGATTTTTTGAAAACGCTGGGAATCAGAGAAAAAAATTTTGGCTCTTCTACCGGTCTCGAGTGGGGCAAGTGCAAAGAGGAAGGTAAGCTTTTGGTCACTTCACCGGTGGATGGTAAAGAGATTGCAACCGTTTATCAGGCATGTTCTCAGGATCTGGATCACATCATCAAGAATTCGCGTAAGGCATTTGCTGATTGGCGTATGGTCCCCGCTCCCAGACGCGGAGAGGTTGTTCGACAAATCGGTTTAAGGTTGCGCGACTATAAGGATTCTCTGGGTAAACTTGTTTCGTATGAGATGGGAAAATCTCTTCAGGAAGGCTGGGGAGAGGTTCAGGAGATGATCGATATTTGCGATTTTGCTGTCGGACAGTCACGACAATTATATGGATTCACCATGCATTCGGAACGAGTCAACCACCGTATGTATGATCAGTATCATCCTCTTGGAACTGTCGGGGTTATCACCGCGTTTAACTTTCCAGTGGCTGTATGGGCCTGGAACGCCATGATTGCAGCAGTTTGCGGTGATGTTTTGATATGGAAACCCTCTTCAAAAACCCCATTGACAGCGATCGCGGTGCAGAATATTTTGGCGGACATTATTCGGAAGAATGACCTGCCGGAGGGATTGTTTAACCTGATCATCGGTCGGGGATCGACGATTGGAGAAAATCTGATCAGGGACAAGCGTATACCGCTTATCTCCATTACCGGTTCGACACGTGTCGGAAAGCATACAGCAGAGGTTGTGGGTGAACGACTGGGACGAACGATATTGGAGCTGGGAGGAAACAATGCAATCGTTATCACTTCAGATGCGGATCTCAAACTGGCGTTGCCATCCGTTGTTTTTGGTGCGGTGGGAACCGCCGGCCAGAGATGCACCACAACGCGTCGTGTCATTGTCCACAGCGATGTGTATGAAGGATTTAAAAAAGGGTTACTCGGTGCCTATGAGGGTTTGAAGATCGGGGATCCGCTCGATCAGGATAACCATGTTGGGCCTCTGATCGACCGGGCGGCGGTGGAAATGTTTACCAATGCCCTAACAACGTTGGAAGAGCAGGGAGGTAACCTCATTTATGGCGGTCAGGTTCTTTCCGGTCAGGGATATGAATCGGGATGCTATGTTGTGCCGGCAATTGTGGAGGCCGAAAATCACTGGGATATTGTTCAGGAAGAAACCTTTGCTCCGATCCTTTATCTGATTCGATATGAAGGTGACATCGAAAATGCTATTCAACTACACAATGACGTGCCACAGGGATTATCTTCGGCAATTTTCAGCAATAATATCCGCCAAGTCGAGACCTTTCTTTCTCATGCCGGATCGGACTGTGGTATTGCCAACGTTAACATCGGTACATCCGGAGCTGAGATTGGCGGTGCTTTTGGCGGTGAAAAAGAAACGGGTGGCGGCAGAGAATCGGGCTCAGATGCCTGGAAGGGATACATGCGTCGTCAAACCAATACCATCAATTGGAGTCCGGAATTGCCCCTGGCACAGGGTATAAAATTTAATGTATGATATGAC
>CAZSOP010000615.1:0-1882 GCA_964608385.1 uncultured Cytophagia bacterium | reverse complement strand
TTGGCGTTTTCTCAGCGGTTAAAAAAGTACTCATTATTCGGAAGAACCCTTTTTTCGTAAGAAAACTTGTAAATTGTAAAGAAATAACAGCTTTTCTTGACTTTGTAGCGCATAGTGTTTACATTGTTTACGGCCGGAATCGTTTTGCTCTATGTTTTAAAAAAGTTCCGGGGATATTGACCTGAAATCAGGATAAATGAAAGGTTCTTCCATAACCATGCAGATCATTTTTACAACACTGCTTTTGTTTTTTATGATTTCCATCATGACACCGGCCGTTGCCTCTGAACAGGCGCTTATCACGGTCGATTGCGTCGACCTCGAGCGCTATACCGGCCTCTGGTATGAAATCGCCAGAATTCCAAACCGTTTTCAAAATAAATGTGCCCGTCATACAACCGCTGAATATACTCTGATGGAGAATGGCCGCATTCGGGTCATCAACCGCTGTGTAAAAGTTGACGGCGATACGGTTACCGCAAAGGGCGTTGCCAAAATTATTGATCCGGAAAGCCGTGCCCGCTTAAAGGTGAGCTTTGTCAATTTGCTCGGGCTGCGGTTGTTCTGGGGGGATTACTGGATCATTGCTCTTGACGACGAATATCGCTGGGCCGTGGTCGGACATCCCGAGCGCAAGTATGGCTGGATACTGAGCCGGACTCCGCAGCTCGATCGGGAAGAGGTGGAAAGAATTTACGCAAAGATTGAAGAACAGGGATACAAAAAGGAGCGCTTTATTAGCAGCCGGCAATAGCCTCACGATTTTAAAAGTGTGCTTGAGGAATCAGAACGTTGAAATCCAACTCGTCATGAGTGCAAACAAAAAACAAAGATTAAGATGGTGGGCAATACTGGATTTGAACCAGTGACCTCTGGTATGTGAAACCAGCGCTCTAACCAACTGAGCTAATTGCCCGCAAAAGAAATATATAAACTCCTGAATTCAGAATCAAGACAAAATTCTTCCTTGTTACAAATCAACAAAAATATTATATTTAAAAGCATAGCAATTATTGCGTTTTGAAGAGCGTTTTTGTGTAAAATTGATTTTTTAGTTTTACAACAATTTTTTGCCAGATTTTTACTGAACCGGAATAAAACAAATGAATGATTTTAAAATTCTCTCTTTTGATCGATTAAAGGAATTACTCGATCAAATCACCAAGGCACGTATCGCTGTGTTGGGGGATTTTTGTCTTGATGTCTATCTTTTCATAGACATGTCTGCAAGTGAACAGAGTCTGGAAACCGGCAAACAAACTTTGCCCATTAAAATACAACAATATACCCTTGGCGGAGCGGGTAACGTCATCGCCAATTTACATGAAATGGGAGTGGGATGGCTCGATGCGTACGGCGCTGTTGGCGATGATCCTTTTGGCAACAGGATGCTGACGCTCTTGCATGCGTGTAAGGTTAACTGTGATCACATGCTGAAATTAGCGGATGAGAGCTGGCAAACGCTTACCTATTGTAAACCCCTGCACGGCGATGAAGAAACGTCGCGTTTTGATATCGGTAATTATAACGCGCTCCCTGATCGACATGTCCGTGAACTGATTCGCAGGCTCGAACACAATCTCTCTTCTTATGATCTGGTTCTGGTCAATCAGCAGGTAAAAACCGGCATACACACACCTTGTATGCAGGCACTTCTTTCCGACCTCATCGCCCGACATGACGATAAAATTTTTATTTACGATGGCAGGCATATCAAGAATATTTATACCCGTGCCTGGCTGAAAGCCAATGACCGTGAAGTCCTTTCCCTTTGCGGTATCGAGAGGGATGCCTTTGAGCTGGTGGCTTATGATGATGTGGTGACAGCTGGAAAGCAGATTTATCAAAAATATGGAAAACCGCTCTTTATCACCCGTGGTGC
>CAZSOP010000614.1:0-1883 GCA_964608385.1 uncultured Cytophagia bacterium | reverse complement strand
GGATAGATGGAGGACTCTAGAAAAAATAAAATCCAAAAATATTCTTAAAAGAGAGGAAAAAAAAATACTTTGAGGTCCGGGTATATATCACAGGGCTTCAGGGGTTATATATTCTCAAATAAATGTTTTTATGATCCTTAAATATATAAATATATCTATGGAATGTCTAGAACTTTTTTAAAAAAATCGGGGTTTTCCGGTAAAATACGCAAAAAACTTAAATAATCCGGAATGGTTTCAACCATAACTTCATCCAGGGACGCGGGCAGGAGCACTGGATCGCCCGGAGAAGCGGCCGAACCGAAAGGTTTTAAAAACCAGCGTACCGTTTTTAAGGGTGTTCTGCCGGCCCAGGATTTTTCATAAGCGCCGCTCAAGCCGAGGATAACCTGGGGGTGCTTGAATGCAGCAGCCGGACGCTCTCTTGTAAAACCCGGTTTCCGGTCATTTCTCCGCCTTCCCACGGGGCAGCCGTCAGGGCATAGAGGGTGTCGCCCTCGACCCTGGCATAGGCAATCGTCTGATCGTCCTAAAAGCGACAGAAAGTCTGGCTTTTAACCGATAAAGCAGTCATTGAGATAAACAATACTGTAAAAATATGTTTTTGGATAAACAAAAAGATAACGGTTGACCCGATTCAACCGCATTCATACGATAGGCAAGTAATGGAAAAAAATCAATACTATTTTAAACTAAAAACAAAAGGCAGGCGAACGGTGACATTGAGCGGTTTATCCCCTTTTTTTGCAGGATATCACTCTACAGCGTGAACAGCAGCTATGGCAGCCCGGTCACAGGATTCATTGCCACTGCTGTTGCGCTTGCATGGATTTGATGACGTCGAACAGGGTTTGCCGGATTTTCTCTTCCCCGGCATTGAGCTGGGCCAGGGACAGGGGCTGTTGTTCCAGCGGGTCGTTTTCCATGTTGTAAAACCGACCGTCGGCATAGAGTTTCCATTTACGCGTATGGGCGTATTCCGACTTTGAAAAGCGACCCCATTTGGGGTCGTAATAGCCATATACCCATTGCCGCGGATTACCGGCTTTGCCCTGACATTGCGGCCAAAAGCTATAACCATCAACAGGGTCGGATTGAGGAAGCGATAAACCGGTTGCATCGAGCAGAGTGGGCAAAAAATCGGTGAAATCGATCAAATCAGAACAGGTTTGATCCTGAGCCACACCTGCACCGCTGATAATCAACGGCACGTGCGTGCCGTAAATCGTGGGATACCCCTTTTGACCGGGATAAGGGTTACCCCTGAATCGGCTGGTGATTTTTCGGTGAGTGCCGTTATCGCCCGTAAAAATAATCAGGGTTGATCCGCAGCGCCCATGTCGCGTAGCGCCGCAAAAATTCGTCCGACCAACGCATCGGTATAATGAACCTGGTCATCGAAAAATTGCGGAGACAGACCATTACGCCCGTATTTTTCCGCTTCCGAATAGGGTGTCTTTGTCAGTGGTGTCGGTACAAAAGGCGAATGGGTTAATATCATGGGATAATAGGCAAAAAACGGCTGCCCATTTTGATGATTGGTTTTTATAAAGTCGATGAGGTGATCGCAGCAGATATCCGGTCCGAACTCATTTTTGGAAAACTGCACTACCTCGCCATTGCGCTGCAAAAGCGGTTGCCAATAGCGGCTGCCGAAATTTTTCACCTGCCAGAGGCAGTGATCGTCAAATCCGGCTGCTTTGGGATCCGTGCCCCTGCCGCGGTAGTGACTGCCGGGATAATGCCCGCTTAACTGCCACTTTCCAACCCCACAGGTTGTATAACCTGCCCGGCGAAACAGATGCGCAAAAGTGGTTTCAGCCAGTATAAATAGGATCATCCGGTTAATGCGTACCCAAAACCGCCAAGCTCGCCAAGAGCGC
>CAZSOP010000613.1:0-1887 GCA_964608385.1 uncultured Cytophagia bacterium | reverse complement strand
GCATATTCGGGCGCATTGGCGATCAATGCATCATCCCGAGTCTGGATCAAATCCGGAAGTTGTTTTTTGGCTTCCTTTGCATTTCGTTCCGCCATATCGAGTGCCCGGCTGGCGCGTTCCAGCTTCTCACCAATACCCTTGACATCTTTACCTTTATTTAGATTTTCCTTCGCATTTTGCAGGTATTTTACCGCATCTTCAAAGATTTCCGGTGAAAGAAGATGCACTTTATCTGCTCGATCGGTCTGCATTCTGTCCTGTATATCGATCAGTTTTTGATTTAATTGGGCCAGAATACCCTGACTCTCCTGCTGAGAAAAAAGCGCAGATGTGCATAACAACAAAACAATCGTCGAATAAAAAAAATATGTTTTCATATCCAATTCCTCCCATGGGTTTTTTGGAAAAATAAAACAAATTTCATGCCAATTGATTGAATCCGGCTGTGTTCAGCTCCGGCAAAATTAACACTTAACCCTTTAATTTACAACATGTCGATTTCAGCGACAACCACCGTTTTCCAAAACCGGGATAATAAATACATCGGCTAGGGCATTTGACCATTTTCTTATCCACGCAACGGGCAAATAACCTTATGCGGTATCCCGCAAATTCTCCTTTAGAAGTTGAATTTGTTTTTCAACAGCTGATATTTTTTTTAACAAACAGGTTTGGTAAATAACCAGGCCGATCCATATCACCATAAAGGCCATGAACAAAAATTCGATATTCATTCTGCGTTCTCCCTGAGGTAAAATAGTTGCGCTTCGATCTGTGCGATACGGTATCGCATAAAGAGAAGATTAAAAAAGAGCATGGTAAAAGCGAGAACCGAAAGCAAAAGGGTAATAGTCATATTTGTTTCCATACCGCCGCCCTCAACATTGCCCAATACCGGAGCCGGGTGCAGAGTCCGCCACCAGCGAATCGACATATAGACAATCGGAACCTGAATAAAAGCGACAATGCCGAAAACAGCAGCAAAACGAGCCCCTTGTTGTCTGTCCTCGGTATATTTACGAATCATAAGATAGACAATATAGATCAACCAGAGAATAAGCGACGTGGTCAAACGGGCGTCCCAGCTCCAATAGGTATTCCAAACCGGTTTTGCCCACAAGGGGCCGGTGAGAAGGACAAAGGTCATAAACAGAACGCCGGTCTCGGCAGCGCTAAGAGATATAAAATCCCACAGGCGACTTTTTTTTGCCAAATAGGCTATACTGCAGCAAAAAACGATAAAAAAAGCCAGAAAGGCAGTCCAGGCAGAAGCAACATGAAAGTAAAAGATACGCTGAATTTCTCCCATTGTTGCTTCCACAGGTGCAAAGATAAAAACAAAAAACAGGGCAACCGTCATACTCAGAAAGGTCAAAAGAAAAAGTATTAAATGAATGGGCATATGGCTAGTCCGTTTAATTTAGTCTTCAACGACATATTTGTATAAAAAACTGCAAAGCGTGGTAAAGATGAGGTCAAAACCAATCAAGATGCGTATCCAGGGCATTATCTCCGCCAGGGGTTTGGCATTGACTAAAAAAGCGGTACTTTTGACCGCTGCCAGTATAACCGGTATGGTAACCGGAAACAGCATAATCGGCAACATTAATTCTCTGGAGCGTGTATGCAAAGAGATTGCAGAAAACAGCGTACCCACAGACGCAAATCCGACATTGCCCAAAACAAGAAGAAGAAGTAACATCGGAATAAATTTAATGATATCCAGATTCAAAAGGACGACCATGACAGGAAGCGACAAGATCTCAATGATCATCATAAAAATAACGTTACCGATAAGTTTTGCAATATAAATCGCCCCACGGCTGACCGGACAAAGCAGCAGTCCTTCCATTCTGCCATTTTCGTATTCTCGCATAAACGACCGGT
>CAZSOP010000612.1:0-1891 GCA_964608385.1 uncultured Cytophagia bacterium | reverse complement strand
GATAAAATCGTCTCATTAAAGCTACAAAACAATAGTGCTGGTCCACCAGGATATACGCGATTTTCGCTTGAAATTCAAGAAATCGAAAAAAAACTTGCAGACACTTCCATTGAACGTGAACTGGCTGAATCCAATTTACGGGCTTATCAACAACAATTAAAATCGATGAGCCTGGAAATGTCGGAATCGCCCTTTGAAGAATCCCCCCTGCTTCTGAAACAGCGAAAAGAACTGGATAGACTGGTTGAAAAACGCAATCGCCTGGCAAACGCAGGGTACACAGAAGAGAGCTTACAACGACTGAATCAGGAAATCGATCAAAAAAAACACCAATTGATAGAGTATACCCTCAATCAATCAAAGTCTGTGATACATCCTTTAAAAAATATACACCCGTCCGTTATCAACGAACTCGAGAAAAAAATTCTGCACCAGAAACTAGATTTGCATGTATTAAAAAATCAGGAACAACTATATAAAAGACTTTTATTCGAACGAAAGCCTCTTGTTTCGAGTGAAAACAGGCACGAACATGAACTTGCAAAGTTGCAGAAGAATAAATCCATCTATAACCAGTTATATGCTTCGATTGTTGAAGAACTTGAAGATCTGACGTTTATTCTGGAATCCGGACCGGAAAGCCTTCGGGTAATACGCGCCGCAGGCATTCCCAAATCCCCGATACCGATTTATCGTTCACGCATTATTAGCCTCGGAGTATATCTCGGCATTATCTTCGCATTTGGTTTGGCATTGCTAAGGCATCGTAGAAGAAAATCCCTTAAAAATGAAATCGACGTGAGCAAAGAAACAAACTACCCGCTGTTGGGCATCATTCCTACGGCGAATCTAAAAAGCCATAACTATCAAAAAATTGAGCAGACTTTTACCGGCATCTGTATGAAGCTATATCTTCAAAGCGATCGAAAAAAAATGAACTCTATCCTCTTGACCAGCGCTGTACGAGGTGAAGGCAAATCCTTTTGTGCGGTGAATTTTTTCATAAATTGCGCTAACCTGGGAAAGCGCGTTCTTTTAATCGATGCCAATCTGAGAAATCCAAAACTCAACTCGATATTCGATGTACCGGTATCGCCGGGACTCTCAGATTATGTCCTTGGATATAATTCCTTACAGGAAACAGCCAGTCGAATCCACAGAAACAACAGTTTGTTAATAGCCGCCGGCAGAGCCGTGGAAAACCCGGTTGCTGTTCTATCACATCAGCGCATGAAAAGTTTGCTCGATATGGGAACGACAAAATTCGATCTGGTGATTATCGATGGGTCGCACATTTTGCAGCCGGCTAATGATCCCCTGATTATATCGAAAGTCGTTTCACATACACTATTGGTGACACAGAGGGGTGAAACGCCACTTGTCTATATTAAGCAAGGACTTTTAACTCTGCAAGAGCTAAATATAACCATTGCGGGTATCATTCTCAATGATATCTCCGGCAAAAACAGCCATGACAGAAATTCCGGAACCGCGCAAAATCTCACACGATATGACAAAATTCAGGCATAGGTAATATTTTTGAAAACACCGTTTCTTGAAAATACTTTTTTCGACCCTTCAAACGAGGAAGAAAAGAAAACCGTAATCGACGCCGACAATCCCTGGTATATCATCAGTTTGAAAGAATGGCTGGGATATCGGGACTTGTTCTACTTTTTGATCTGGCGGGATATAAAGATCATTTATAAACAAACAATTCTGGGGTTTTCCTGGGCCATTATCCGGCCAGTCTTCTCCATGCTCGTGTTTACGTTTATTTTCGGCAAGCTCGCCCAACTGGACAGCGAAGGCATTCCATATCCCGTTTTTTCCTATGTTGCACTATTGCCCTGGACCTATTTTTCCACGGTTCTCACAAAATCCACCAACA
>CAZSOP010000611.1:0-1918 GCA_964608385.1 uncultured Cytophagia bacterium | reverse complement strand
GGCTCATCGAATTCATCCGTGTCGCGGCGTAAAAAGAGTTCATCCGATTCGGGTTCATCGGCTAACGTTAAGAAAAGCCGTCGTTCCTCGAGCTCCTCTTCGGTGAACAGGAAATCTTCGTCATCGCGCCGTTCGAGTAGCTACTCGCGACCGTCATCATCGCGGTCTTCTTCGAGTTCCGGTAGCAGCAGCCGGAGTTCTTCGAGTTCGAGCAGGTCTTCCTCTTCAAGCTCTTCCAGCTCTTCAAGCTCACGAGGACGACGTTAATAGAATGATACAGCGCTAAAACCATAGGAAAAGATGCTATGAAAAGAGAAAAAGCGGTTATCCGGATATTGATCACGAGTCTGGTTTTATCTCTTCCCCTTGTCGTAACGGCGCAGGAGAGCATTTTCTTTATCGGTCAGGAGCTCGGTGTTGGCGCCCGGGCAATGGGACTGGGAGGTGCTTTTGTCGGTGTCGCCGATGATTATTCCGCCATGTACTGGAATCCGGCGGGAATGGGACAGATAAAAACATCAGAATTTAATATCAGCCTTTCACATAATTCATTCAAGAACAATGTCTCTTTTCTCGGAGACACCTTCGAGTCGCAGAATAATTTTACCCGTCTGAATTCCATCGGGGTGGCCTTTCCCGTACCGACATTTCAGGGAAGCCTGGTGTTTGGCGTCGGTTATAACAGCGTCAGGGATTTTGAATACAGCTTTATGGTCGATAATTTTAATCCCCATTTTGCCGCTTACCAGGATTGGTTTTTGCTGCCCGAGGATGCCCAGGAAGGGGATGTCTATACCACAGCCGTTACGGATTCGGTGCGGCAAAAAGAAACTATTATGGAACAGGGCAACAAGAGTCTGTTTTCCTTCTCGGGTGCCATTGAAGTTCAGAAAAACCTTTTCGTCGGTTTGACCGTTGATTTTCTCGGCGGCAAAGATGAGTATGATTCCCGGTTGGATGAATATGATGTTCTCAATATCTATAATACGCCGTTGTTGGAAGAAAGCACGGTCATAGCGGATCTTGATCGCTGGTACTTGCAGAACCAAATTACTTCTGAATTCCAAGGAACCCGTTTCACGCTTGGTGCTTTGTACAAGCTTAACCGAAATGCAAGGTTTGGCCTTGCGGTGGTCGCGCCGACAAGAATAACGATAAAAGAAACCTGGCAGGAAACCCAGGAAGAGTGGTACGATGG
Organism: uncultured Cytophagia bacterium; assembly: GCA_964608385.1. Classification (GTDB taxonomy): domain Bacteria; phylum Zhuqueibacterota; class Zhuqueibacteria; order Residuimicrobiales; family Oceaniaggregativiventaceae; genus Oceaniaggregativivens_A. The sequence goes on along the minus strand of CAZSOP010000611.1, from coordinate 720 downwards.
TGTTAATGAATCATCCTATTATAGCAATGACGGAGAATACGAATACCGCATTCGCGAACCCTATAGTTTTTCCTTTGGCGGATCGGTCAATATCTCTCGACTGCTTTTATCGGGTGCGGTTGAATTCAAGGATTGGACACAGGCCGAGTTTCTCGATGATCCTTCAGTCTCCGGAGTGACGAAATCCGATATCAATATGTTTATTCAGCAAAATTTGCGCGCCGTAACAAAACTGCGCTTTGGCGCCGAGCTTTACATTCCGGAACTGCAGGCAAAGATCCGCGGTGGTTATTTTAAAAATCCCAGCGCCTATGAAAACAGCGTCGATCAAAACGTTTTTCCGGATAAAGCGTATTATAGCGGCGGCATCAGTTTTCGCGTCGGCAGAACATCGATTGTTGACCTGGCCGTGGTACAGGCAAGCTGGAAGCGGCAGGTATTTGATTCTTATTTGCAATACGATGCGGAACAGACCGTTACCCAAACCAAAGAGGATATCTCTTTTTTGAAGGTCATCGGGTCGCTATCGTTTCAATTTTAAGGATGTGATTTTATGAAGGCAGGAACAATCGTATTCATTTTGTTTCTTAGCCTGTTATTCAGCTGCGCCGGGTCACGAAAAGACACACGTATGCCCAAAGTGAAGGGCAAGCTTCAGCTCGATTACCCGCTCTCGGCACAGCTCAATCGTATCGAGGGTCAGGTCCTGGTAGGTGTTTT
>CAZSOP010000610.1:0-1930 GCA_964608385.1 uncultured Cytophagia bacterium | reverse complement strand
AGCGTTCTTGGCGAGCTTGGCGGTTTTGGGTACGCATTAACCGGATGAGCCATAATTCATTGGATAATCATTAAATACAAAAGATTACCGATCTTGCCGAAGCTCTGGCCTCTTGATTTCTGATTTCTGCTTTTTCGCTCCATAGTCGGGACCTTGACACTCGGGGTGTCGTTGCATTCGATAACCAGCACAATCTTTGCACTGCAGACGGTTCCCGCTCCTGCGGCGCACGATCTTAGCCGAGACACGAATCATTTTTATATTTTTACAGGATGCTGCGTCGTTTGGCGGCCGCTGAACCAGGCGTAGAATAGGGCGCGATAAAAAAGACTCGTCGGTTTATGATCAATCAATCGCTTCGCAATGACCGTATCGGGCTTTTTTTCTTAAAAGACTTTTTGAGGGCCATTTTATGCCTTTTAAGGACTTTTCCAACCTCTTGCTGAAATAAAACCGCCCGGTTTTGTTTTTTTCGATCATTATGAGATCGGGACAAAACCGGGCGGTTCGAATGTTATGCCTGGTGCCTATTTGACGAAGAGCATCTTTTTTACATCTGAAAAGAGGATTTTATCACCCTGTAAACTCTGCATTTCGATGCGATAAAAATAGATACCGGTTGCAACCAGTTGGCCGTGCTGGTCGATGCCATTCCAGGGAATATGGTGTTCACCGGTAGTCCATTGTCCGTGTACCAGCGTTTTGACCAATCTGCCGCGAATATCGTAGATGTTGATCAATACTTCCGCTGGTTGCGGCAGTTGGAAAGCGATGGTGGTCGTCGGATTGAAGGGGTTGGGATAGTTTTGCAGCAGGTTGAATTGAGGGGGTTGAGAGCGTTCTTTTTTTGATCCCACACCGGTAATGAAGAAAACGGGGGGGGTGTAACCCCCACCCTCACCGCCGATGGCCAGGCCGGTCGGAGAGAGGCCGCCGCTGCCGCTGAAGCGAAATCTGCTCGTATAGGTAGAGGCCTCAACAAAGGGCGGAATGTTGATGATGAGGTTGTTATTGCCTCTGTGAACGGGCATATTGATGAGAATCTGTTCTCCGTTGTCGGTCCAGTCTCCGTCGGAATTATAATCTATCCAGGCATTTAAAATACCGCGGCACGATGCATTCACCACCAGCTGTGCGACGCTGCCGGCGCGCATTTCCTGCGGAAATTCGACGCCGTCTTCATCATCGCTGTTTTCCTGGTCGTCCCGGCTGGCGTCGCTGTTGCCGAGACCGTCCGGTTCCAGATCGATGCTTTCTCCCAGATGGATGCCGGGCCAGTAATAGTGATGGGCGCCATTGTTTTTGAACAGGGTCGCATAGGCGGCAGTATCTGCGTCGCCATAATCGAAAGTCATTTCATAGAGATTGGTGATCAATTCGAACGCCATGTCAAAGTTTGGATGAATATCGGCACCTTGTCTGAATAGCGAATCCACAGCCGGAGAAGCGGGTTGTATGATTTTATATCCCGGCGACCTGAAATAGCGTTCTCTGGTTTTCCATCCCCAAACATTGCTGGATGTTATGCCGTCATTGTATTGTGCAGCAATGCTGAGCCAGTAATAGGTAGAGTCTCCTTTTTGATAAAACCAGTCGCTCATCGGCAATTGGTAATAATATTCAAAGCAGGTATCCGGTTCGGTCATGCTGGTATTATAAAAGTTACTACCGACAGCGGCTTCGTTGATCTGGCTGCGATCGACAGATTTTTGCCATACCATTTTATTGGGTTGTGCCACACCATAGGCTGCGTTTCGGGTCGAATCGGTCCAGATGGCGAGGTGGAACGTTTCGGGTGCAGCGGCCGGCGGTTCGGTGTTTTGCCACTCTTGATAGCCGCCCCACCAGCGAATACCGGTAATGGGACGGGCGTCGCCGCAGAACCAGTCATCTGCCATGATGTGTTGCGTATATACGGAGGATTCATCCC
>CAZSOP010000609.1:0-1934 GCA_964608385.1 uncultured Cytophagia bacterium | reverse complement strand
CCGACCGTCTGCCCGTTTGTTAATGATTCAGAAACCAACGCCCCTGCCGGGGGGTCAGTAACCCCTGTCCGGGAATCCGTCGGGACAATAAGATCATCCCGATCATCGTCATCTTTCAGACATCCTCCCATCCCCAACAACACAAATAGGGCGATTGCTACAACAAGACCCGTGCGTCCGAACTGTTTTCTCATTCTTTCCTTCTCCTCTGGTAATTGCTGTAAGCAGTGAACAACGTCCGCCTGCTCACAAACCTCAATGCTTACGTGAAAATCCTGCCCATACATAGGAACTCCCCTCGAATGATAAGCAAGCACCACCCCCTGTCTTTTTAGTGTTGACGTGTGTTCAGAAAAAACAATTTTGTCAATCTTTTCTTGCTGTTGCGTCCATTTTCTTGAACAAGCCTTCAGCAACGTCGGCTATTCCTGCACCACAAGAGGCTCCGGATACCAGGTTCCTCGTAAAAATGTGAGCGTTACCTGATCAACCCAGATTTCAGCACATCCTGAGCTAAAGACTCGAAATTCCAGTTTGGGTGCCTCTTCTAAAAAAAACGTGACCGCAAACGTCTCATACGTGTTGTCCTGCCGAAAATCCCGGGCCAGCAGTTCCCGGCTTGCCAGGATGCTCTCGCTCAGGTTGCTCGCGACATCAATTTTTGCGGCTGTTTGCCCCGGCTGACAAGCCCGGGCAGGCCCGGCCTTCATCCTGAACCCGACCTCATATTGGCCGGGAGGATACTTATGATACGGTCCATAGACCAAAAACCCTTCGGCAGCTTGCGGCGCGTGTCGGGCTGTGCCGTTTTGCGCGCCGGCGTCTTCGCTGACGCGCCCAATCTGCGAGTATAAGGTTTCGACTTCATACACCCGCTGTTCCGGCGAAAAGACCCCGGCCATCAGATCATACACCCCGGCCGGCACACGTTCGGCCAGCGTGACGGTCTGGTGTTCAAGCGGAGCGAGCCTGACCCGGGTGGTGGTCATGATCGGCGGCGCGGCGGCTTCCTGCTGCGGCCGCAATAACCAGCCGAGTTCAACCTCTTTGACCTGCTGCGGATGGTTATTCCGGGCTTCTAAAGTAATTGTTACCGGTTCGTCAGGACGAAAGTGAGTCTGCTCCAGCCTGATTGCTTCCAACGATGGTTCCTGCAGCGTAAACAGATGAAAGGCCGAATCTTTAATCCAATACGTGCGTAGCAAGGTCGCTCGTTTCATGACCCGCCGAAAGGTTCGATAATAATAGCGCAGCTCATCGTTAAACTCGGCCAGCAGCAGATGGGTAATCGGGTATTTTTGAAAGGGGTGGCGATAATTGACAAATTTATCCCACACATACAGGGGATGGTGGGTGTTTTCCATGCAGAGCATGGGGGTGGCTAAACCGGCAATCAGCGATCCTTCGGGCAGCAACTCGCCTAATTCTCTGGAGACGTTCCTGACCACATACCTGGGCGACGCGGCCCATTGATAATATTGCTCTGCATTAACAATGAACGCCGCGGCCGTCAGAGCGAGAGCAGCCGACTTAAACAACCAGGGCGGAACAGGCAGCCTGTTTCCCCGTGTTCGCGGATTGCCCCAGAACAGCCCGAGTGCGACAACTCCTGAAAACACGGCTCCCAGAGCCAGATTGAGCCATGGCCCTGGCCCCGGAATGGGCAGCGCCGGCGCGAGCACGCAGCGCCACAACCCGATGCCCGCCAGCCACGCTGCCCCGCAAACCCAGGCAACCGGGTGTATGATCGTCGGTCGGCGGACCTCAGTGATATACCAAAGCCGCATGATGGCGCGAACGGCTAACACGACCATTGGTGGAATCAGCGGGATATAATAGCGGGTCGGCCGATAGGCGTACCCGAGAAAAAACGCGACGTGCGCCAGGAACCACAGCGCCATGAACAGATCCAGCGGCTCTATGCGGGAACGGTC
>CAZSOP010000608.1:0-1943 GCA_964608385.1 uncultured Cytophagia bacterium | reverse complement strand
CAGAGCACATTCGTCGGTACCAACCCGGCGTCATCGAAAAAAATATTTAAAAGCTGCCAAAGGCTATTATGGTGGTAAAAGTAAACTTTTCAAATCCGCTAAAGAACAGGTTGAAAAAGGAATGCAGTATTCATATCGTGACCGACGTGCACGCCGGCGTAACCTGCGCTCACTATGGATTGCGCGAATTAATGCCGCCGCACGTATATATGATATGAACTATTCCACCTTTATCGATGGTCTTAAAAAGAAAGATATTCAGCTGGATCGAAAAATACTCGCCGATATGGCCGTAAACGATCTTAAAGGATTTGAAAAAGTGGTCACAACCATTAAAGTATAGCGATGGCAGATAAAAACGAAAATTCCCTGAAAGTAATTGATCAGATCAAAAAAGAATTTGAATTGCGAATCGAAACCGCTGGTTCGAAAGGAGATTTCGATGCAGTACATCGCGATTATCTTTCCAAAAAAGGCAAGATTTCCCGCTTATTTGGACTGATCGGCAAGGTTTCACCTGAAGAAAGACCCCGGGTCGGTGCCGAACTCAATGAATTACGCCGGCAAGCCCAATCACTTTTGGAAGAAAAACGCTCTTCTTTCGACAAACAGGCAAAACCGGTAGAAGAATTCGATCCGACTCTTCCAGGCCGGGAATTCCCTTTCGGTGCTATCCATCCAATGATGCAGGTTATGGATGAAATTAAAAGCATCTTTACCGGTATGGGATTCAGAATCGAGGAAGGGCCTGAAATTGAGACGGATTATCACAATTTTGAAGCCCTGAATTTACCGGAATTCCATCCCAGTCGTGCCATGCAGGATACATTTTATCTGCCCGACAAAATGGTATTGCGCACGCATACGTCGCCGGTACAAATTCGGACCATGGAATCACAAAAGCCGCCGGTTCGCATGATTGCACCAGGCCGCTGTTTTCGCCGCGATACCCCGGATGCATCGCATTCACCGACCTTTTATCAGGTCGAAGGGCTGTGCGTGGATAAAAATGTTTCCTTTGCCGATCTCAAAGGTGTGGTGACTGCTTTTGCGCAGAAACTTTTCGGCGAAAACATTAAGGTTCGTTTTCGTCCCAGCTTTTTCCCGTTTACCGAACCGAGCGCAGAGTATGATTTTTCCTGCTTTTGCCAGGGAAAAGGATGCGCCGTCTGTAAAGGTACCGGCTGGCTGGAGATATCCGGTGCCGGTATGGTTGATCCCGCTGTTTTCGGTTTTGTCGATTATGATCCCAAACTCTACAGCGGCTATGCATTCGGCATGGGGATTGAACGCATCGCCATGCTCAAGTATAAAATTAATGATATTCGAATTTTTTATGAAAACGATATACGCTTTTTAGAACAATTTAAAATGGTGCGCTAGGGTGAAAGTTACACTGAACTGGTTAAAAGAGTACGTCGATTTTGAAATTCCTGCAGACGAGTTAGCCCATAAATTAACCATGGCTGGTCTGGAAGTGGAAGCGTTTTATGCCGTAGACTATGATTTTACCGGTGTTTTTGTCGGTGAAATTGTAGAGCATCAATCCATCCCCGACAGCGATAAACTTTCCCTGTGTAAAGTCAGCGTCAATGATGAGCTCGTTCAGGTCGTATGTGGTGCTCCCAACGCGAGAAAAGGATTAAAAAGCGCCATTGCCCTGCCCGGCTCAAAAGTGGGATCACTGGAGATTAAAACCACCAATATTCGCGGACAACACAGCGAGGGAATGCTCTGTTCAGAGTCAGAACTCGGACTCTCCAATCGCGTTGCAGGTATTATGGAACTGCCGCCGGATGCAAAGATCGGCCAACCGATCGAATCGCTTTTCGCGAAATCCGATGTCGTGTTCGATATTGCCATAACCCCCAACCGCCCGGATTGTCTCAGCGTTATCGGCATTGCCCGTGAAGTCGCTGCACTCAGTGGCAGGCACCTTAATA
>CAZSOP010000607.1:0-1945 GCA_964608385.1 uncultured Cytophagia bacterium | reverse complement strand
CCCTTGCGCAGGCGTTCGAGTAGTATCAGGGCGTGGTCCACGATTTCAGGCTTTCCCCTGGTGTACAATTACCTCGGCGAATCTTACATCAATCTTGATATTCCGGATAGCGCGAGGATTGCCTATGAATTGGGCGTAGAAAACTATCCGCAAAAAGCATATTACCATCGCAATCTCGCCTACATTCTCAATGCACAGGGCGAGATCGAGAAAGCGATTCCGCAGTATAAAAAGGCTATCGAGCTTGATGATGAATCCAAAGCCGATGATTATCGCGTTTTGGGCAATCTCTTGATTCGGTCTGACCGGATTGATGAAGCTATTCCGGTTTATCAAAAGCTGATAGAACTCGATCCCGGCGACCCGGAGGCCCAAAATACTTTGGCTCAGGTACTCAAGACCACCGGCGATGAAGATGCAGCTTTGGAGGCTCAGGAAGCAGCGCTGGAAAAAGATCCTGATAATACAAAACTCATGTATAGCCTAGGTGAATCCTATTTTAACCGCGGTGAGTATCAGCAAGCCATTGAAAAATTCAAGATGTATATCGAAAGATTTCCCAAAGATGCCTATGCGCTTGAGTTTTTAGGAAATGCTTATCAGAATCTGGGTAAATTTCGCGATGCGATTGCTACCTATGAAAGAATTCTATCATTCAAACCGGATAATAAGAAGGTTTTGTGCGAAATGGCCACCTGCTATCGTGAACTTGGACAATATGCCAAAGCCCGGCGCACAGCCCGACAGGCCCTGAATATTGATCCGGATTATGGTCTTGCCCATATCGTCATCGGCGAAATCTATGAATCTGCCGCCGATGGCTGTATCAGTAAACGAGAAAAACGGGTCACCAATATCGATGATAAACTCGTTTATCAGCTGGCTTTTAATGAATTTGCAAAAGCCGCCCAGGACCCGATGTATGCGGATCTGGCCCGAAGAAAAATGAACTATATCAAACCCGAGATTCCATCCACTGAAGATAAATTCATGCATCAAAATCTGACACAGCCGCGTTTGGATTGCTACCAATGGATTTACTAATCTGGTAATAAGGATTGCAGCGGTACTTTGGCTGCAATCCTTATTTTCATCATTCAGCTGCAGATGAATACCGATTTTATCTGCCAGTACCTGTATTAGTTCTCCGGATACGTTATTTACGAAGAATTCTGAATGATCTGATGCAATAATTGATTTTGCTATGGCTAACAGCACGTTTTGTAAAAGATGAAGAAAGGTGCCCGTTAAATAGACAGAAGACGGGTGATATAACATATGTATCTAAAAGAGACTGATCCTCAAGTCTATAGAGCGATTACCGATGAGATTGAACGGCAGAACGAAAAATTAGAGTTGATCGCTTCTGAAAACTTTGTCAGTACTGCTGTTCTTGAAGCAATGGGCCAGGTTATGACCAACAAGTACGCCGAGGGATACCCCTCTAAACGCTACTATGGCGGTTGTGAATATGTCGACGTTGTAGAGGAGCTGGCCCGGGAACGTGTAAAAGAATTATTTGGCGCCGATCATGCTAATGTGCAACCGCATTCCGGCTCGCAAGCCAATATCGCAGCCTACTTTTCACTGATCAACTATGGGGACACCGTCATGGGAATGGACCTTTCCCATGGTGGACACCTGACACATGGAAGTCCGGTGAATTTTTCTGGACGTTTTTTCGATATGGTTCATTATGGTGTGGGAGAAAGCGGCTATATCGATATGAACCAGGTCGAAGAAATGGCGCTCAAAGCAAAACCAAAATTGATCATTGCCGGTGCCAGTGCTTATTCCCGCAAAATTGATTACGAGGCTTTTCGCACCATTGCTGATAAAATCGGAACCAAATTGGTTGCAGACATTGCTCACCCTGCGGGTCTTATCGCTACGGGTTTGATCCCCAGCCCGATTCCACACTGTCACATTTTAACTTCCACAACTC
>CAZSOP010000606.1:0-1956 GCA_964608385.1 uncultured Cytophagia bacterium | reverse complement strand
GGCAGAGTATATTCGGAACAGTCAAACCGTTGCTGACCTCTTGCCAAACCGGTATTTCATCCGGGTCGTTATCATTATTCGAATTTATGCTGTTCTTGCATGATAGACTCAACATAAAGAAGAAAACAAGCAAAATATGAAAAAGCCTTGACATGAGCTGCTCCTGTGGCAAAATCTCTGTTTGTTGTTGAATAATCCTGTCCGTATATGGAATACAAAGATAATGCCATTAATCAAACGGTGAAAAGCCAAGCCTGAAAACATCTTAATGTTATACAAAACAATAGATTATAAAAAATAGACACAATGAGATCGCAAAGTTACTTTCTTAAATTGTACTCAATTTATTTTCGATTTGTTTCCAAAATGTCACACTCGACAATAGTATCTTTAATTTGACAAAAAGATGTTTATTTTACGCCTCAAAAACAACTTTGGCAAAATTTCCCTGTGGATGCAACCGAATGATTTTTATACTTTTATATTTAATAAAATTTACTTATTCTTGACTGGTGTACTATACATCGATTTTTGCGAAACAACTGAGGGCAAAACCGGATGCAAACTAAATGGCTTGATTTTTGCCATTTCAGGTTCATGATTCAACCCGTATTTATTGAATAAAGTTAAACTGTGAATTCAAATAATATTCTATACATACATCATAACAGTGAGGACATCGGCGGTGCCGATTTTTGTCTGTTCAAGATGGTGCGGGAAATGGAAAAAGTCGGATTTAACTCTTCTGTCTTGCTGGCAACCCCTTCGCCGATTTATGATCTCTATAGAAAGCATCATTTCAAGGTCACCCTCGCCCTGGCTAAACCGCACAACAATAGTGGATTCGGTTTTGTTTTGAATATCTTCCGGCAACTGCAAGAAATTTTTTACATCTATAGATATATCAAACGAAACCGGATCCGGATCGTCCACAGCAATGATCTCTTAGACCTGACGTCCAACATCGCCGCCGGATTGGCGGGGATCAAATCCTGCCAGCATGTACGAACGATATTGAACAGTGCCAAACCTGTTACCAGATTGGTCTGTCGTTTGGCCTACTGGAATACCGACAGACTCTTTTGCGTATCGCATGCCGTTCAACAGCACATGTTTCCCTACGACAGTGGAAAATGCAGGGTGTTGTATGACTGGCACGATTTTAAAGCGGTTGAACACGATGTGCAAAAAATTGATCTGAAAACCCATTTAACCCTTCCCCAAAATATTCGCCTGGTCGGATGGATCGGCAGATCAGTCTATTGGAAAGGACAGCATCTGTTTCTGGATGCCATTCCCGCTGTGATAAAAAGATATGCGAATGTTCATTTCATCCTGGTTACAGGCAAACAGTTTACTGATAAACCCTATAACCGCCGGCTACATATCGGGTATGAAAAAGAAACGATAAAAGCGCACCTGAGCATTCTCGGATATCGACAGGATATTGCGTCGATCATGGATCAGTTGGATATCGTGGTCAACTCATCGATAACACCGGATCCATTCCCCGGCGTTGTATTGGAGGCTCTGCACAGTGAAAAAGTCGTGGTTGCACCCAGAGCCGGCGGTGTAAAAGAACAGATCATCGATAGAGAAACCGGTTTTCTCTTCCAAGCCGGAGAGAGCAACGATCTTGCTGAAAAAATCATTCTGGCTCTGCAAAGTTTGGAACAAAAGAACCCCATGGGCCAAAGAGCAAAGAGAGATGTTGCCCGCCGGTTTTCCAAAGAAAAGTTGATTAACGATTTAACAACAACCTATTATGCGTTGATGTAAAAATGCAAATCCAAAAACAAAGTCTTTCAAATTTTTACCCGTTATCAGCCAGCCTGATGCTGGTCACCCTGTTTTTTATCCTCTGGCCATCAACCTTGATTCACGACGATGCCGGTATTATCCTAAAATATATGGAAAATTTTTCAAAAGGGTTCTTTTTCCGCTATAATGCGACAG
>CAZSOP010000605.1:0-1961 GCA_964608385.1 uncultured Cytophagia bacterium | reverse complement strand
GGGAATCTATGTATAGATGCCACTTTTGAGGGCACGGTAGCTTATGGTACCATTGTACGGGGCAATCAGGACAGCTCTTTTTCTTTAATTAAATTTTCACACGATTTTGGTTCAACCTGGCAGCAGCATAGAACCAACTCAAAATATAAATTTCAGAGAGCGGTTGATCTATCGATCGGAGATAGTTTACACATTTGTTATGGAACATTTAATGGTAAGATATTTGTCACCGAGGACGGCGGAGAAACCTGGCAGTTGCGTTTTTATGATACGACCAAAACAGATTTTATCAATTATGTCGAGATGTTTAACGGTCGACAGGGGGTGGCCATGGGCGATCACAGTTGCGGCGAAGTGGCCCAGATTTTAAGAACGGAAGACGGAGGTAGAACCTGGATGTCTGCAAATGACAGCGCCTTTGGTGGTTTTTCCGGTAACATTTGGCACCGCATTGATTTTGTTAGTCCCGAAATTGGCTATTTTTTCCCATCTGCTTTCACAGCGGGATTTACATTAGACCATGGTTTATACAAGACCAGTGATGGTGGTGAAACTTGGTTTCCTGTTCGCGACCGTTATCATCACAAGACTATGAAATTTTATGATGAAAATATCGGTTTGATTTACGAAACTGTTAATCGTTATGGGATTAGTCGCACGTTAGACGGCGGCAGAAACTGGGAATTTTTTCCTCTGGAAATTATCGGTAATGCTTTTTCCTTTTTACCGGAGAATCCGGCGGTTGTTTGGATGCTAACTGCTGATGCGATTTATTGTAGTCAGGACACGGGCCGCACCTGGCAAAGACAACTTGATTTTGATCAAACATTTCAAGATCCTGGCATTGATATAGTTATGATTAAAGGCGGCCGCGGCTGGTTTTTAACCAATTATAATCTCTATTATACCGACAACGGCGGCGGTCTGACCAAAGTAGAGTCGGCTGTTCAAGAGACACCGCAAACCTTTTTATTAAACCGCAATTATCCCAATCCCTTTAATAGCGAAACCGTATTGTCGTTTGCCTTGCAGCAGGCCTCTGCAGTCGAGCTTTCGATTATTTCTCTACGCGGCGAGGTGGTACGGACGTTGCTGTCGAGGCGCTGCAGCGCCGGCAGCCACCGCACGACCTGGAACGGCTGCGACGACCGCGGCCGGCCGCTGGCCTCGGGCACCTACCTGGCGCGTCTGCGCTGCGGAGAGCGGAGGGTGTGTCAAAAGGTGGTGTTGTTGCGCTAGGGGTTCAGATGGCTGCGATCTCGTAGTCGCGCTCTCAGGCTGTGTAAAAACGGCGTCTTTTTTCACAATTCTGGTTTAGTTGATCATAGATAAACCGCAAAGATCACAAAGGCCGTGAAGACAAATATTTGAACACATTGTTTTGAGCGCCGGAATGGAGAGTGAGTTGAAGCACCTCCCCGGCTGTCCGCCGCCCCCTGGTGTGGTGCGCAGCGCACCGGGTTTACCTCGGGCGTGCAACGTCTTTATGCGTTGCCTGTTGTAATCATTAAAGAGACACAGCATTGAAAATCAGGATTCCGCCTTACTGGTAGAGCGCAGGGACGGGAGCCACCTGCGCTGCGTGGTTATTTCAATCTCTTGGTGATCAAAAAATACCCCAACAGAGTGCTTAATCTCAGTGATCCGCTCGTAATCAATTCAAGCCCTGAAGGGGCGATATCAAGTAACATAATAACGAGACTCGTGTCGTTCGAATGAAAACTGCAGCAATTGTCAAGTAATTGGGAAGGAAAAAGAGATATTTGAATAGCTCGAGCGATCTATCATCGGTGATTTACGGGCTAAAGCCCGCTTTGATTGCTGGATTAATGAAACCACGAGCTAAAGCTCGTGGCAATGAAAATGATTTATTACCATTTCAGATGTTATCATCAATCTTTGAAAATTGGCTCATCCGGTTAATGCGTACCCAAAACCGCCAAGCTCGCCAAGAACGCTGA
>CAZSOP010000604.1:0-1982 GCA_964608385.1 uncultured Cytophagia bacterium | reverse complement strand
TTTCCATCCTGACCGCCGTCCCCGAGTGAGGCCTCGACGAGTGTTCATTTGCTTGCTTTTTCCGTGGACGTTGATGGTGCGTACATTATCGACGGAGACATCGAATTTTTTTTCAACTGCTCTTTTAATTTCAATTTTGTTTGCAGTTTGAGTTACGACAAAACCATACTTGTTCTCATCTTCTTGCAGCTTGAGGGCTTTTTCCGTAAGCAGCGGCTTTATAATCACTTGTGTGTTTTTCATGATTTCAATATACCTTCCAGCGTTTTGACAGAGCTTTCTGTTAACAAGACATTTTTATATGAAAGCAATTCCATCGGTGAAGCATCTTTGGCAATTTGCACGCCCAGAAGTTTCAAATTTTTGCCGGCAACAACCATGTTATGGTCGTGTTCAGCAACCAAAAGTAACGTTTTTTCTGTAGCCACACCCATATTGACCAATAATTTCTTCAAATCGCTGGTTTTGGAATTTTCAAGAGAAATATCCTCAATAACTTTGAGCTTTTCATCCTTGACCCGAATGGAAAGTACCGATTTTTTGGCCAATTTTTTGATCTTCTTGTTCACCTTCATGGAGTAACTTCGTGATAACGGACCATGAGTGATCCCGCCGCCCTTCCATAATGGGGAGCGAATTGTGCCCACGCGTGCTGTGCCTCTGCCCTTCTGGCGCCAGGGTTTCCGCCCTCCGCCGCGAACCATGGTTCTGGTTTTGGTCGAAGCATTGCCTTGTCGCATGTTTTTTTGTTGTGCCCTAACCGCCATGTAGATGGCATGCGAGTTGGGTTCAACGGCAAAAACAGCATCGTCGAGATCGATTGTTTTCGTCGTTTTATTTCCGTTGTGATTATAAATTTTTAGCTTCATAATTCCATTACTTTTTTATAATGACATAGCCTTTGGGGGCACCGGGTATAGCGCCCTTGACGATTAACAGGTTGTTTTCACTATCCACCTTAACGATCTGCATGTTACAGACGGTCACGTTTTTCGCCCCCATACGTCCGGACATCTTTGTGCCTTTAAAAACGCGGGAGGGATAAGAAGACTGACCAATGGAACCAGGAGCCCGCAGCCGGTCGCTTTGACCATGCGTTTTGGGCCCGCCGCCGAATTTATGGCGCTTGACCACACCAGCAAATCCGCGCCCCTTGCTGACGCCTGAAATCGAAACCTTGTCGCCGGCATTGAAAATATCGGCTTTGATTTCATCACCTGGCTTTAAAGCCTCCTTTGCCTCAAAGTCGCGAACCTCTTTAAGGATATGATACAGCTTGTCACCGCTCTTTTTCAGATGTCCTCTTAACGGCCCGGGAGTATTTTTTTCCTTACGCTCCCCAAAGCCCAACTGGATAGCATTATAGCTGTCGTTCTCTTGGGTTTTGACCTGAGTAACGACACACGGTCCGGCCTGAATGACCGTTACCGGTATGGCATTGCCCAGCTCATCAAAGAGACGTGTCATTCCTAATTTTCGACCAATTATTCCAAGCATCATAAATCCGTTTCTTTTAATTAGTTACGGGTCAATAAACCATATAATCAGACTTTAATCTCAACATCCACACCTGCCGGCAACTCCAGCTTCATCAGAGCATCAACAGTTTTTGAAGAAGAGTTGAGAATATCGATCAACCGCTTGTGTACTCTGATTTCAAACTGCTCTCGCGATTTCTTATCGACATGCGGAGAGCGCAGTACGGTATAAACCGACCGTTTGGTGGGCAGTGGAATGGGTCCTGAAATCATTGCACCCGTCTGTTTAGCCGTATTGATTATCTTTTCCGTCGATTTGTCTATCAGACGATGGTCGTATGCTTTTAATTTGATTCGTATTTTTTGACCCGCCATGTAATTACTCCGAATATCATAGGTTATTGATTAATTATTCGATAATCTTGGTTACAACACCGGCACCCACAGTACGACCGCCTTCGCGAATAGCAAAACGCAATCCCTCTTCCATCGCGATCTCACCAA
>CAZSOP010000603.1:0-1982 GCA_964608385.1 uncultured Cytophagia bacterium | reverse complement strand
TGGCATCACGCAGCTGGGATTTAAAGCTACGATCACCAAATCCCAAAATGGCAGCAATTTTTTCCTCACGAAGATCAAAGACAATACTCAATGCCAGATGTCGAGCTTTTAAGCCGTTATGCACGATATATACTTTAGGAGCAGGCAAAGGCTCCGGTGTAATATTCTGTTCCTTCATGCTCAAAATAATACGTTCGATGCCGGAACCGAATCCTATTCCCGGCGTCGGCGGTCCTCCCAATTGTTCAACCAATCCATCGTATCTGCCGCCGCCGCACATTGCGGATTGAGATCCGATCCCCCTGGCCCAGACCTCAAAAACGGTTTTTGTATAGTAATCCAATCCACGCACGAGCTTGTGATTGATTTTATAGGGGCGTTGCAGGATGTCCAGGTAGGTTTTTAGAACGCTGAAATGCTGCTGACATTCTTCACACAAATGTTCGCCGATAAGTGGTGCGCTTTCAATAACAGGTTGACAGGTTTCTGCTTTGCAATCCAACAGCCGTAAAGGATTTTGATCGAGCCGTCGCTGACAATCCTTGCAGACATTATCAAAATGATCCCGATAATAATCAGTGAGTTTGGATATATAGGCAGGACGGCATTTGGGACAGCCCGTACTGTTTAACTGAAATTCTATACCGGAAAACCCCAACTCTTTATATAACTGCCAGGCAATCGACATAACTTCAACATCGACGAGGGGATCGAGTTCACCAAGTGCTTCGACATTAAATTGGGTGTGTTGACGAAAACGCCCGGCTTGAGGACGTTCATATCGAAAAATGGGACCGACTGAAAACAACTTTACCGGTTTAGGCCGCGTATGAAATCCATTTTCAATATAAAGCCGCATGATACCGGCGGTAAATTCCGGTCTGAGGGTTAAGGAATTGCCTCCTTTATCTTGAAAAGTATACATCTCCTTTTCAACAATATCCGTGGTTTCCCCAACTCCGCGTAAAAAAAGACCGGTTTCTTCAAATATAGGGGGATCAACGCGCATATAGTTAAAAAGCGTGGTAATTTCATATATTTTTTTTTCAATAAAACGCCAATATGGCTGCTCTTCCGGCAAAATATCTCGGGTCCCGGTAATGGATTTAAATTTCATTTGTTTTCCATGTTTTTATACATAAAAAAAGTCTCATCTAGAGACCCCATAAATATACAATTTATGTAAACGGCATCGCTCAGATGGCAAAGTATTTTTTTTCTTCCGCTTCTATTGCCTCAATAACCTGATCACTTGTCTGAGAAACCGCTAATTTTTGACGAAAGTCTTCCCGATGCATTAATCGCGAAATACGACTGAGCGCTTTGAGATGAGGACCGGTTTGATCAGTCGGCCCAACCAGCAAAAAAATCATCCGCACGGGTTTCCCGTCGATAGATTCAAAATCAACCGGCTCACTGGTGATCCCAAAAGCAGCGATCAATCCATCAACCGAATCGGATTTCGCGTGAGGGATGGCCACGCCATCTCCCATACCAGTGCTCATAACCGCCTCGCGATCCAAAACCGCTTTTAAAACAGCCTCTTTATCACTGATGCGATTGGATTCATAAAGTATCTCGACGAGCTCTTCAATAATCTTGCTTTTTTCCTGGTTTTCCAGGGGTATACGAATGATATCTTTGGATAACAAATCTTTGAGTTTCATAACTTTCTCCTGCCCTACATTCCTATAATATATCAATATTATTTTAAATTTCAACTATTTTTAGGCAAAAATCCCGATCTATACTTGAATTATAGCCGATAAGATATTTTAAACTTGTATTTTAAACCTGAAACTTTAAATTAACAGTAAACCGATGACATCTTATCGAATTTTAACGCTCTAGAATATATGAGCAAACCGGTACAGATGCGAGTGTTCCTGATTTAAAACTTTGGGTTTATCTTATGCGGAGACTCGACTTATGAATAGCATAACAAATCTCATCTATAACCGCCGGACTATTCGGCGATTCCA
>CAZSOP010000602.1:0-1995 GCA_964608385.1 uncultured Cytophagia bacterium | reverse complement strand
AGTAACATGCCGACTAGAGGTGCGCGCGACCAGGTTCTGAACATGGGGAACAAAAAAAACGGAATGGTGGCAAGAAGGAAAATCTTGGTAAAACTCTGCTTTGATGTCACAAACCAAAAAACGCCGCACAATACCGAGACGCCAAGACTACGTCCCAGCCAGATAGGATTCACACTCTCACTGGGTGAGAAACGTATATAATCGGGAACCGTTAGAGCCTTGAGCGAACTAAAAAACGCCAGCACAAGGCCGGCCAAAAAGACAATTTTAAAAATATTTCCGAGTCGTTCAAAATCTTTAAAAAATATCAGGGGCAGAGCGATCAAAAGAAGATTATAAAAGAAATAAAAAACCACTTTATGCCGGCCATAAGCCGGATTGCTGCTTATAAACAAGCCGAGTATCATCAGCAGCCAGAGGTAAAAAGAAAGCTTTATCGGTGTTCCCAAAACCATTTCTGAATCCAGACCGTGCTTGAGGCTGTAGATAAAAAGAGCCGCTATAATCATTGCCAGATAAACCACCAGGTGGGGAGCCGGAAAAGGAGATTTGACGCTATCAAAAAAAATCATGATCAGGACATTACTGGTCAGCGCAACCGCAAAGCCTATTTCAGGGTAGATCAAGAAAAAAACAGCAGCCAAAATCATCAGACTCATAACCAATGATAATGTGGTTGATTTTAAGACAAACATCAACAGTAATGCTTCAATAAAAATGAAAAGCAAAAAAAACATAGAATATTTTTTGTGGCTAATCTCTTCAATCATGGGGCGTTTGCCTGGGGTTTTCGAATTTGAAACAGGATCGGACAAAGCCGATGTCGTTCTTGTTAAAACCGCCGGTGACCCATAGCAGTAAGAGGAACAGAATCAGGCTGGTAGGCACCAACAGGGCCAGTTTAAAGAATATATTATCAATCCAACCGGAAGCAAAATAAAGATAAACACCCATCCCGAAAGCGGATGCGATGGCTGAGACAACAGCTCTGACAGGTACCAGCCAGGGCATAAGCTTCCTGGCGCCGAGTATGGCAAGGATCAGATACACCAGGAATGCTACCATGCAACTGATACTGGCTCCTAAAAATCCCAACCTGGGAATGAGCAAAATATTTGATACAATATTTATACCCCCGGCTGCCAGTGCGATCTTGGTAATACTAATGCTTTGTTTATATAACTCAAAACCCTTAAGCACATATTGGGATAATCCGTAAAGAAATGTTCCGGTAGCGATAAAGGGCAGTACGACAGCGCCCCGAATGAATTCCCGGTCTGAAAAAAAGAGCAACACCTCCCGGGGCAGAACAATAAGAAAAACAAGAATGGGTAAAAACAGAAAAAAATAGTATTTTGTCAAATCCGATATCAGCTTTTGTGTGGAGCGATCTCCGTATTTTTCCCAATTTTCGACAATAATCGGATAAGCCGCCAGCATAAGTGCCATATAGGCAAATTGCAACGTTTTTTCGGATATAGCATAGCTTACAGAATAGAGCCCAACCTGTGCGCTTCCCTTAAAAAACTCGATCAAATACCGATCTGAGAGAGAGAGAATCCAAAAGGAGAGATTGGAGGCTGCCAGGGGGATGCCATAGGAAGCGAACTGTTTTATCAGTGGCAGAGAAATATTGCCGGGCTTGAAGAAATGAATCAGACCTAACTTTTTAACCAACAGTAAATCGAGGCAAAACGACGTTATCAAAAAACCGACGAACAAGCCTTGGACCCCGATGTTAAACATAAATATGACAACCAAACCGATAATCGGTTTTGCAATAACATATATCATCCAATAAAAAGAGTATCTTTGCGGGAAAAAAGCGGCTCTGAAAATGACAATAAACACTTCAAAAAAAGAAATAAAGATACATGCCAGAAAGGCCACTCTCAGGGCAGAGGCCAGTTGTGGTTGAATTTGATGAGAAATCAGAACAAAAATGATAACCGCAACCAGCGCAACAAAAAATGCGCTTACCAGACTGGTGATTAA
>CAZSOP010000601.1:0-2000 GCA_964608385.1 uncultured Cytophagia bacterium | reverse complement strand
GGCCGTTTAATAATATGCGCCTGAAAAATAATATTGATATCCAGATCGCTTTTAATATGGGCAGCAATAAAACGGAAAAATACCGCGGTAATGAAGGCAAGTGGGGCATATCTGCAGAAACGAGCAAATGGACCTTCAAACCCAGTATTCGATACAGTTTCAGCAACCGCGTTCGAGGGGGGGCGCATTTTGAAATTGGTAAAACGCATAATAAAATTCTCGGAGACTCTTCATTTAAAGAATTCGGCATTGAGGTCAATATTGCTATTCGCGGTAGCTAGTTCTCTTCTTGTTATTCTCTGTTTTGTTTCCAGGCTATAGAGCCTATCGCCTGCCGCCATTAAGAGGTTGCCGGCAGGCCCTCATGGAAATTATAAATTTTAATATTGTGCTTGTAACTATATTTATGTACTTTTTTTGGTGAGCACAAGGGAAAGATATGAGCAGGGATAAGAAAAAGAAATGGTTTGTCATTAAGGTACAATTTTCGAGTTGTAAAATTGAAGATTATGATTTTTTCTTTCAGCTCGGTGCCACCGGCGTGGAGGAAGAAGAGAATCAGTTCACGATATACTTTCCTGATAGAGATGACAAAACGGAACTCGAACGGAAGATAGAGCATTTTTCCAAGTCAACAAATCAGTTGCTTATTTCAGATCCGGTTATCCATACAGAGACAATTGTTGAGCAAGATTGGAATCAGGACTGGAAAAAAAATTATCTGCCGGTTGCCATATCAGAGCGTATTTTAATTAAACCGACCTGGTTGGAGGCACCGGAGACGGAATATGATGTTGTTGTAGAGATCGACCCGGCTATGGCATTCGGCACCGGCACGCATGCAACGACCAGAATGTGCCTGAAAGCGCTGCAAGACCAGATTCATGGGGGCGAAATAGTGCTCGATGTTGGAACCGGTACCGGTATTCTCTCGTTTACTGCGCTTAAACTCGGTGCTCAGCGTGCCGTGGCTCTGGACACGGATGTTGTCGCCGTACAAACCGCGCAGGAAAACGCTGGTGTCAATAAAGTTTTGTCGTCTATTCAGCTGTTTGCCGGGCCGGTCGATGCCCTTAAAGGCGCATCCTTTGATTTGTTGGTGGCAAATGTGAACACGCTCGTTGTGGTGACTCTTTTGAGCAAAATTCCGGCATTGCTTGCTGCCCATGGCCGGGCTATTTTATCCGGTATTTTACAGACAGATGCCAGGGTCATTGAGGATCATTTACAAATCGGAAATTGGGATTTTCAAAAACGTCAAATGGAGGAATGGCTTTGTTACATTATCCGGCAAAGTCAGGTTTGAACGTTTTGTAATTTTGCAAAAAGGCATTTTCTATAAAGATTAACGGAACGATTAATGAAGATCAGGGTTATCATATTTTTCATACTATGCCATTTTTTATTGTTGTCTGCAACAGAGTCGGTACGCGTGGTTTCAACGTCTGATAAAAAAATCATTCTGGAGATATCAAATCCTTTACCCAAAGTGGAAAACGCAAAAGCGGAAGGGACTTTATATTCCTCTATTTCCGTACGTGGTGCTGATTTTGTTCAATACGAATATCTGGACATACCCTGTCGTTCATTGCTGTTACACCTGGATACCCGAAAGGCTTCTCTGCGTACGGATGTCATCTCTTCAGAACAGATAAGCTGTCCACCGCCTTTGCCTAAACCTTCGGATTCTGTTTCTGAGAATACCCCAACCAATGAAATCAAATATTTGGGAAAATTGAACGGAAAAGCATTATTCAAATTGACCCTTTTCCCCTATGTCTATGATTATCAAGTGAATCGCCTGAAAATACATACCGCCATGCGAATTTTGATATTTCCGCAGGATTGGTCTACTCCGGATATGCGGAAGACGAGATTACTGCCTCAAGACCGGCAGGAACTTGAACGGATAAAAGTCCTTTCACTCGGGGATCCCAGTTTTAGGCGGGTTTCGCAATAAAAAAAAGGGGTAAATGCCCCCGCCAATCGGGTAAAAATCG
>CAZSOP010000600.1:0-2004 GCA_964608385.1 uncultured Cytophagia bacterium | reverse complement strand
TAATTATATCGAGGATGAATAAGTCATTGAAAATATCACTTCTCAGCGTTCTTGGAGAGCTTGGCGGTTTTGGGTACGCATTAACCGGATGATCCAAAAATATTAGTCTGATCTAAACGGTTTTCTGGTAGGAGAGATTCTGGTGGAAAATAACGGTCGAATTACACAGATCATTGGTCCTGTCATTGATGTTTATTTTGAATCAGGTATATTGCCTGCGATTTATAACGCCTTAAAAATAAAACGCAAAGACAAGTCTCAACTTGTTCTGGAAGCGGCACAACACCTTGGTGAAAACACGGTCCGTTGTGTGGCTATGGATTCCACAGACGGCTTACAGCGAGGGGGCACAGTCGAGGATACCGGCTATCCCATTCGTGTACCTGTGGGAAAAGGTACTCTGGGGCGTTTGTTGAATGTTGTTGGTGAGCCCATTGACGAAATGGGCCCAATTGAGACAGAGGAGAGGTGGCCCATACACCGCGATGCGCCGGTCTTAACCGATCTCGACGTCAAACGAGAGGTTTTGGAGACCGGAATTAAAGTGATCGATTTGCTCGAACCCTATAACAAGGGGGGGAAGATCGGACTTTTCGGCGGAGCTGGAGTGGGTAAAACCGTCCTGATCATGGAATTGATCAATAATATTGCCATCTATCGGGGTGGGTTTTCAGTCTTCGGTGGCGTTGGCGAGCGGACCCGGGAAGGAAATGATCTCTGGCTTGAGATGCGGCAAGCCGGTGTTTTAAATATGGAAAAATTAACCGAATCCAAGGTTTCAATGGTCTTCGGGCAGATGAATGAACCTCCCGGCGCTCGTTTAAGAGTGGCATTGACAGCATTGACCATCGCGGAGTATTTTCGCGATCAGGAAAACCGCGATGTGTTGCTCTTTGTCGACAATATCTTCCGTTTTACCCAGGCCGGATCAGAGGTTTCCGCTCTGCTGGGACGCATGCCCTCGGCTGTCGGTTATCAGCCGACCCTGGCCACGGAAATGGGCGAACTGCAGGAGCGAATAACCTCTACGAACAAGGGCTCCATTACATCGGTGCAGGCGATTTATGTCCCTGCGGATGACCTGACGGACCCGGCACCTGCGACCACATTCACGCATCTCGATGCTACCACCGTGCTCAATAGACAGCTGGTTGAAATGGGAATATATCCGGCTGTCGACCCGCTCGACTCAACGTCCAGAATCCTCGATTCCAGAGTCGTGGGGGAAAGGCATTATAGTATTGCGCGTCAGGTACAGCAGATTTTACAAAAGTACAAAGAGCTTCAGGACATCATTTCTATTTTGGGTATGGAAGAGTTATCCGATGAAGATAAGGTGATTGTAAACCGTGCCAGGCGAATTCAAAGATTTCTTTCGCAACCCTTTTTTGTAGCTGAAGAGTTTACGGATCAAAAGGGGAAATATGTCAAATTGGAGGATACAATCAGAGGTTTTGAGGAAATTATTGAAGGCAAACATGATCACCTGCCTGAACAGGCGTTTTACATGGTGGGTACAATTGAAGAGGCCATTGAGAAATCCAGGGAAATGATGTCTATATAGCCTGGATTAATTCAATCATGAAAGAGAATAGATTTAAAATTGAAATCATTACTCCCGAGCGTGTGATATGCATAGATGGGGTTAATCATGTACGCGCATTGAGCATTGGCGGCTATTTTGGCATCAAAGCTCACCATGCTCCCTTTTTGACCCTTTTAAAAACCGGAATCATTGAAATGCGTTTAGACAAGGGTATGCAATACTATGCGGTTAGTCGAGGGTATTGTGAGGTTGCCAAGGATAAAGTTACTTTTTTGGTGGAAAGTGTCGAGGCGGTAGAGGAAATCGATCTCAAGCGGGCTGAAAAAGCCCGTGAACGTGCTTTGGAGCGCCTGAAGCAGAAACAATCGGATCTCGATTTTGCCAGGGCACAATATTCACTCCAGCGCGCCTTAAACAGGATTCATATCGCTTCTTTTAAATAAAAAATTTTAAATTGT
>CAZSOP010000599.1:0-2008 GCA_964608385.1 uncultured Cytophagia bacterium | reverse complement strand
TTCCCGCGCAGATGAACATCAGGATGAACGCTGTGACTCCTCTGACGAACGTGGCAGGAAGCCACATTCGCTGCTCATACACGGCGATCTCATGAATTGACCACGCTCTGTTGCGAAACGTTTTCCCGGTCTGGATGATTTTAATATAGCGCGCGGTCACGGGTTTGAAGCGGATCATAATCGCTGGCGGCGAAAGATGACCGGTTGAATCCGTCAACGTCCAGGTAGAATTGTCACCAGAAACTGCCACCTGATAGGAGCGAGGAAATTCGGTTGGAGCATGGCCCATGTCGAGCATAAGACCGTTTATATGTCGCTGACGCCCCAAATCCAGTTGAAAAAACATCCCGGGCTGCATGGCCGTTTGGGTGCTCCAGCGGCTGGCGCGATCCTGATCAAAGGCCAGGTGAGTGTCAGACGCATTGACATTTGACACCGCCGACCAGGTCCTTTGCGCGTTGAGTCGCCGGGGCGTCCTGGCAACCGCATAAACTCCCCCTGTAATGGCCAGTATCAGGCAACATACCGCCATCCCGTAGACAAAGAGGCGTTGCAAACACTCATCGCATTTCATGGCCCATACTGTCGTCATGTTGCGCCTGATGGATCACATCAGAAAACGTCTGACGAAGATAGTCAAACAACGATTCTGCAATAATGCGGTTGCCTTTTGGCGAAACATGCCCGACGTACAAATCGCGAATCTCTTCCTCTGTGCTAACGCTCCTGGCAAGCGGCGTAATGGCTTCAAAATGGGCATACCCCTTCTCTTCGCAATACTGAAGCAGATGGACGACTTTGTGCTCATGCTCCTGTTGTTGGAATTGCAGATGAACTTGATACTGAAGGGGCAGGATCAGGATGATGGGAATGGCCTGGCGCGCCCGCGCTTGTTCGACAAACGCATCGAGAATGCTGAACATCAACGTCCGGGCTTTTTCCGACTCCCAGAGATCGGCCCAGGGCCTGGGATCCATATCATTGATCTTCCGATTCGCTTTGCCGTAAATGGCTTCTAACCACATCCGTTTATTGAACAGGATGGCCGTATACGGAAATTGCAACACCGGATAATTATCTCGATTGTACCACCAATCGAATTGTCCGATCTCATGGATAAAGCGCGGATTGCCTAATTTTCGAATATCCGCTTTGGTTCGAATGGGATTTTCGAGGAGCACCAGTTTGTTGTGCTTCACCAGAAAGCGCGGTTTGGTCGAACGTCCCGAAGTCCGCGGAAAGTAAAAGGGGCGGTAGATGTTCACAATTCGGTTAATATTTTCCGTGGTGAGGCCCAAAATCACAAGAGGAGTCGGAATCTGCGGATAGACGGATAAAAATTTGAGATACGCCTGATCCGTGCCATACCCGCAGATGCCGAAATTATACACATCCATCTGAAACAACTCGGCCAGGTGCGTCTGCCAGGTTTGATCATTTTCGACCTGATCACAATACGTAAACGAATCCCCGAAGGTGGTAATAAACGGCTCATTATACGCAATCTTCCGGGGGCGTTCTCCATACGGCGTCGCAAAATTGCTGTCCCATCCAAGCGCGAGGTAACTGTCACCGTATGATGCGATCTTCCGCATTTTCTCGTCCTGCTCTTCTTGGGTCAGCAGGTATTGTTGAGCCTCAAAGAAGGTGAATTGCTCCTGAAACACGTTGAAAAATACGGCCGACAACCCTTCTACTGCTCCGAGGACCAGGAGCAGAATAAACCCGAAAAAGGCAATTTTTTTCGAAGCTGACCGAAAGAAAGCTCGCAAACGCGGGCTGACAACTTTCAGCAAAAGCAGCAGCGGCAAAAGCAGGATAAGGCAGACTCCCAGCACACGCACAGGAGTTTTAAGCGTCCGCAGAAGGTTCATGACGGCTGCTCGCACGGTGAAATGGAACCAGGCCGGACGCCTGACAAAAAGATGCTCCGGCGGAATCAGGGTCTCCGGTTGATGCGGAGGAGTCCAGAACGTGTGAATCGTCCCGAATCCGCCAACCGTAAAAA
>CAZSOP010000598.1:0-2025 GCA_964608385.1 uncultured Cytophagia bacterium | reverse complement strand
CTTTATGTATATCGACAATATCAATCCGGCTGCTATACGCAATATAGAAGCGAGCTTGCACGGTTCTATCGTCAAGGACAAGCTCTTTTATTACGCCAATGCCCGCGCGATTCATTTTGACGGCTGGCTCTATGGCCGGCGGCGCTTTAATCCGCATGCCCTGACCAGTACAGTCATTCTCGAAGATGATTTTGTTCGCAATTATGCGCCTGAATACCTTGAAAACGCCAGGTTTATGGAAAATGGCGGGGTTGGGTTTCAGTACGTTCATGGTTCAAATCCTCATGTCGATTCTCTGTCACTACCCTTTATTTTCGGCGAAACCACTGTCGCCGATCCCGATTCTTTTGCTCGCTATTATAACCTCCTCACCAATGCCAATGACGACGGACGCGGAGATCAGGAATATGTACCGATGAACAGTAACGACAAGCTGTATGGACAATTAAAGTTGATCTACAATTTCACACCTTCCTTAAAACTGTCCTATAGCTCAATTTATGATAACGTTGAATACTCGGATTTTGAGCGCGACTATTTATACAACCCGGACGGTGCCCTGAACCGGTTTCGCACCGGTTTATCAAACTTTCTTCAGGTAACCCATGTACTTACCGACAAAACCTTTTACAGGCTGGGAGTAGCCAACTTTCAAAAAACATATAAACATTATGTCTATGAAAACAGGAACGATTCCCGTTATGTCCATCCGGATATGGGGATTCAGCAAGCTTATAGCTTAAAAACCGCCGGCACCGATCTGTCTCATTTTAAACGCCAGACCAATACAATGCTGGCCAAGCTGGATTTAACCAGTCAGATCACCAACACGCATCAAGTCAAAGCCGGAGTGGAGATTCGAAAGCATCGGGTGGAACAGGAAGACATCAGCCTGCGTCCGGTCGAATCAGATGCCCGAATCGATCCCTTTACAGAGGGTACGTTTATCGACACCCGCGTAATGCCGCAAAGCAGTATATACTATAGTTCATACAAACACAAACCGGCAGAATTCAGCGCCTATATCCAGGACAAGATGGAATTCAAAAAGATGATCGTCAATGTGGGTGTACGTATGGACTACTTTGAACCGGATGGGGTGGTATTATCCGATCCCAGCGATCCATCGATCTACAATCCGATCCGGCCGGAAAACCGCTATTACGATTACGGCACCGATGGTGTCCCCGATACCCATGATTCCGATGGCAGTGAAAACAATAATATTTGGGATGAAGGGGAACCGGAAGTTACCCTGGCTGACCGGCAGGCATATTGGTACAAAAATGCTACCTCCAAATTTGCTGTCAGTCCCCGGCTTGGGGTCTCTTTCCCCATTACCGACCGGGGTGTTTTTCACTTTTCCTACGGTCACTTTTTTCAGATTCCCAGATTCGAACGCCTTTATCAGAATCCCGATTTTGAAATGGAATCGGGAACCGGTAACGTCGGCGTCATCGGCAATGCCGATCTGGAACCGGAACAAACGGTAAGCGGAGAAATCGGCTTGCAGCAACAAATTACCGACGATGTCAGCATCGGTATCACCGGCTATTTTCGCGACATACGTAATCTGGCCGGTACGCGGGCCGAAGAGATCGAGCTCTTTGGAGGAGCCGCCAAGTATTCAAAATTTGTCAACAGCGACTTTGGGCTGGTTAAGGGCCTCGTGCTTTCAGTCAATAAACGTTTCTCCGGAGGCCTGTCCGCATCTTTCGATTATACCCTGCAACAGGCCAAGGGCAGCAATTCCGATCCTGAACAGGCCCGTAACGCGCTGGACGGCGGATCGTTGCCCGAGGTTCAGCTCACCCCCCTGAACTGGGATCAAAAACATACCATAAACGGCACGGTCTCCTACAACGGGCCGAGCTGGGGAATCAGTCTGATCGGACAATGGGGAAGCGGTTTACCCTACACACCGAGGCAGTCTCAGGACATCACAGCGCTTCTGACCAACAGTCAGCGCAAACCGACGACATACAATCTCGATCTCAGGGCTTATAAAGAGATCAAATTCGGGCC
>CAZSOP010000597.1:0-2109 GCA_964608385.1 uncultured Cytophagia bacterium | reverse complement strand
GGGCAAATAAGCAAAAGGATAAACACCCAGAGTTGCATACATATAGGCGCCTCCTGAATTCCAGGGGATAAGAGACGATGTCAGCGTTCCACCATCTTCAAGAGCGCGGGATAAATTCTTTGCCTGCAGATGGCGTTTGTGAAACGCGTTTTTGTACATTCTTCCCGGAATAACAATGGAAAGATATTGATCCGCGGCAATAATGTTCATGCTTATGCACGTTAAAACTGTGGAAAGCACCAGACTGCCCGTATTTTTTGCCAATTTCAAGATCGCATTGGCGATAACTTCCAGCATACCCGTAGCCTCCATTGCGCCGCCGAATGAAAGTGCACAGATAATCAGAGCCACTGTCGACATCATACTTTCCAGCCCGCCTCGCGAAAGCAGTTCATCAACGGAAGCGAGGCCGGATTGAGACACATACCCATTCTGGGCCGCATCCATCACCAACGCGACAGGGGTATGCTGAAAGATAACGGCAAAAACACCTCCCAGAATAGCGCCCCCGACAAGGGCCGGAAGTGCGGGTATGCGGAATATAACCATGAAAATAATCAACAATGGCGGAACCAGGAGTATAATATGAATAAAAAATTGTTTGTCCAAGACTGTTAATATCTCCTGTATCGATGCCACCTGGAGCGCCGACGTCTGATAAAAAAGGCCTAAAATTGCATACAAAATCAATGAAAAAGTCAAACTTGGGCCCGTTGTATAAAGCATATGACGGATATGGGTAAACATATCGGTACCGGCAACGGCCGGGGCCAGATTCGTTGTATCGGACAAGGGCGACATTTTGTCTCCAAAATAAGAACCGGAAATAATGGCGCCCGCCACATGTGGCAGTGGAATACCGAGGCCCTGCCCCACGCCAATCAAGGCAATGCCGATGGTACCGGCAGTAGACCAGGAACTTCCCGTTGCGAGAGAAACCAGAGAACAAATAAGACAGGTGGTAAACAAAAAGATGGATGGAGAGAGTATTTTGAGACCATAGTAGATCATCGTCGGTACGATTCCACTGGTGATCCAGGTGCCAATCAGCGTACCCACCACCATCAATATTAAACATGCCTGAATCGCAATGACAATACCGTTAACAATACCCCGCTCCAACTCTTTCCACTTGTAACCCAAATGCAGACCCATAATGCTGGCGAAGACGGTACCAAATATAAGAGGACTATGAGGGGTAGAATTAAAAACAATTATCTGCACTCCCAAAAGAGCGATCATCATTCCCACTGGCAGAAGGGCTTGCCAAAGCTTTGCTGTGCGCGGTTTCTTTTGTTCCATCTTGTTATCCAATATTTTATGTTTGATCATTTTACGAAAATAATCTGATAAAAGCAAAAACGTTTTAGGATCGTATTTTTTTGTTGACTCTGTTGCTTTGGTTGGCTAAAATTAAATGAATAAAAGGAGTGGTATAAGATGCAGAATCATAGAAATCAAACAATACGCGCAGGAAGAGCGGTGAAAAATGATGTGCAAGTTGAAATCAGGCTTGATGAACCATTTAGCCTTGAGATCAACAGTTCGGTCCAATCGCTTTTCGGTAATCAAATCAAGGAATTTATACAAAAGTCCTTATCCGATTTGAACTTTAAAGAGGGGGCCGTATCGGTCAACGATTACGGAGCACTGGATTACGTCCTCCATGCCCGCCTGGAATCGGCGGTCAGGAAAACGGGTAAAAAGCAATCCTCTATCGAACCACCAAAACAACATATTCATTTACCTGATCCGCAACGTCAGCAACTGCGGCGCAGCCGTCTCTATCTTCCGGGCAACACACCAGAGTATATCATTAATGCAGGTCTTTTCGGTGCAGATTCGATTATTCTTGATCTCGAGGATTCGGTTATGCCGGATCATAAATTTGAAGCGAGAATTCTGGTCCGCAATGCCTTGCTCAATATTGATTTCAGCTGCGAACGGATAGTTCGGATCAATCCTCTTCGGGGCGACTATGGAAAGCAAGACCTGGAATACATCATCCCGGCAAAACCGGATGTGATTCTTGTTCCAAAATGTGAATCCAGGCAAGATGTGCTTGCCGTTGAAACAGAAATTCAGAGACTGCAATATCACTATAATATC
>CAZSOP010000596.1:0-2117 GCA_964608385.1 uncultured Cytophagia bacterium | reverse complement strand
ACCAATATGGAGAACCTGCCGCACCCTACAGTACCGGCAGCCGGGTTGTCGTTCAGGGGGTCATCACTGTTGGCGCCAGTATATATACAAGGTCTTATCTTGATATTTTCGTTCAGGACGAAACCGGCGGTGTCAATATTTACCATCCCGGAAACGATCTTTTTCACCTCAAAAGCGGCGATTATGTAAGAGTTGCGGGAACCATCAAGCAATATCAGGGTCTCACAGAAATTGTCAATCCATCCATATCGGTATTGGCTGAAAACAGACCTTTGCCGGAGCCCCTGGTGTTGACCTGCGATCAACTTTCCAGCTCTTTTTTAAACGATTACAGCGAGCCGAATGAAAGCCGGCTCATACGTATCAATCAGGTCCGGGTTACGGAGGCTGATCATCCTGAATACACCATATCGGATGCGAGCGGCAGCACCATGCTCTATATACGCGATGCAACCGGTCTGCGCCCGCCGCCGGGAACCTTTGATGTTATCGGTATCGTCAAGCAATATGACCGCAGCAGGCCTTATACGAGCGGTTATGAGATCATGCCGCGTTACCCCGGCGATATTATTTCTTCCGGAATTGTCTATCTACAAGCACCAAAAGTGACGGATCTGACCGCGCAATCGTTGCAGGTTACCTGGACAACGGATATCGCCAGCGGTTCCAAGATCAGATGGGGCCAAACGCCTGCCATGGAAATGCCCGCGCTTACGGATACGACCAGGGTGACCGAACATAGCATAACATTGGAAGGGTTGCCTCCGGCAAGCCTCTATTTCATTCAGGCCTTATCGACAACCGCGACTGGTTCCGCGCTTTCCGACACGATAAGAGCGATGACCGCTTCCGATGCCTCGACGGGACAAATCATTCCCTATTTTACCAAAACCATCAAACCGGAGCTGGCAGAGGACAAAATCGCAAATGGTTATACCGATCTCGCCCGGATTTTGTTGCGAAAACTCAACAATGCCGCTTATAGCATCGACGCCTGTTTCTACAGCCTCACGCACGAATCGATTGCCGGTGCCCTGATTCAGGCCCATAACCGGGGGGTTCAGGTGCGTTTGATCTATGAAAAGGAGAATGAAAACAGTCTGATTCGTTCCCTGATTAACGATGAGAATATTACAGCGATTGCGGATGATTTTGGCGATAACGATGGATCGGGATTGATGCACAACAAATTCGTCATCATCGATCACCGCGATTTCAGCAGCGCCACCGACGACTGGTTGTGCACCGGCTCTGCCAATGTATCCTATAGCGGCATGAGCAAAAACGTGGAAAACATGATATTCATACAGGATGAAACCCTGTGTGCTGTCTATACGGCTGAATTCGATGAAATGTGGGGAAGCGACGGTAACGTTCCGGATGCGGCCCGATCCCGCTTTGGTGACCGCAAACGCGACAACACTCCACACCAATTTAAAATCGGCGATGTATATGTTGAACAATATATGAGTCCTTCCGATTACACCGAAAAAGAGATCATCGATGCGATACAGAGCGCGAACCGGTCTATTTATTTCGCTATTTATGCCTTTACCAGCGACAATATCGCTATGGAGATGCAAAAAAAATTTTATAATTTGCCCGAGTTTTGGTTGCGCGGGGTGATGGATTATGAAAATGCGGATTATGGTCTTTATGAAACCCTTAGCGGTGGTGGTGCGGATGGATGGCAACCGCCGGCGGATGTGCATCTCGATCGTTCGACTTTTTTGATGCACCATAAATATATGCTTGTCGACGCTTTTATGGCGGATAGCGATCCTGTTGTTGTCACCGGATCACACAACTGGACCATTTCGGCCAATCGCTATAATGATGAAAATACCCTGATCATCCACAGTCCGGAGATCGCAAACCTCTATTTGCAGGAATTTGCATCATTGTATGAAATTTCCGGCGGACAAAATCCAATCGTCACCGGAATCGAACAGATTGCTCAGCATCCATTGCCGCAAACCCCTCTTCTCGAAACCAATTATCCGAATCCCTTTAATGGCAGTACCGTTATCCCGGTGCAAAAAAGTGCGAATCTGACCGGGGCAAAACTCATCGTTACTGATCTATTGGGCAGAGAGGTCTGCGAACAGGCAGTACAG
>CAZSOP010000595.1:0-2118 GCA_964608385.1 uncultured Cytophagia bacterium | reverse complement strand
TTCTGGATGGGACAGGTCATCGCGCTGGTGGGGATTTTGTTTGCGTTTTTTAAATGATGCCTGTTAAAAATGCATGAACATGAGCTAGACCCAAAAAGTGGTGCGCGGAGAAGAGTTGATAAAATATGGGCGGAGCAAGTTAGATTACCGATCATTCTTGTCCAATAATAAATTTTAATAGACTACAAAAAAAAGATAACCACAAAGGCTTCAGGGCAACCCAGAGAGTCAAAAGAGGGCGAAATTCCTTCAATTCCGGATTTGCAGCCTGTACATTCCTATGCTGAAGGTGATCCGGGAGATGACTAAATCATTTTCAGGACCCAAATGCTCATCCCATAACAGGTGAACCCGATTCCGGCCGGTGTGACCGATTGAGTCTTGGTTGAATTGCGCAATCAACTTCCGGGATCGCTATTCGCTTGTTTTCCCGTAAAAGGACCGCTAATTTCTGATTTTTGCCTGTTTTGTTTTTCTCAAAATCAGTGCCTTTAGATCATAATCGGCTCATTGTGCCGGCATGTCGAAATAGAGCCCGGCACCGGGACCCAGGGGCAGACCCAGCAGAATCCAGGTGACCAGTAAAACGGTCCAGATGATAAAAAAGACCACCGAATAGGGCAGCATGGTGGCGACGATGGTGCCGATTCCGGCTTTGGGGTCGTATTTTTGTATAAAGGCGATGATAAGAGCGAAAAAGCTCATCATCGGCGAAATAATATTGGTAACGCTGTCACCAATGCGGTAGACCACCTGGGTCAGTTCCGGCGAATAGCCGAGGAACATGAACATGGGCACAAATATGGGCGCGATCAGAGCCCACTTGGCCGAGGCGCTTCCCATCAGCATGTTGATGGAGGCGGCGAGAATGATAAAGAGAATCATCAGTGGTACGACCCCGAGTCCGGAGTGCGACAGCAGGTTGGCGCCTTTGATGGCGATGATCTCGCCGAGGTTGCTCCATTTAAAATAGCTGACAAATTGAGCGGCAAAAAAGACCAGCACCAGGTAGAGGCCCATCGATTGCATCGATTTACCCATGCCTTTAACCACGTCGGTATCGCTTTTAAAGGTTCCGGCAGCAAAACCGTAGACGATGCCCATGCTTCCCATGGTCAGAAAAAGAAAAGCGACAACGCCGCGGATTAACGGTGAGCGCAAAACAGAGCCGTCTGTAGCGCGCAAAACTCCGTTCTCGGGCAGAATACCCCAGAGAATGACGATGAGCCAGATAACGGCCGTGATGACGCAAAAGAGCAGGCCGCGTTTTTCAGCTTTTGTCAGATGGTCGATGCATTCTTTCGGGCCTTTGTGTTCATAAGAGCCCAATCGCGGTTCGACGATCTTTTCAGTCACCCAGGTGCCGGCAAAGGTGATAAAAAAGGTCGATACCACCATAAAGTAATAATTGGCGGTAGGATTGACATGGTAAGCGGGATCGACGATACGGGCGGCTTCCTGCGACAAGCCGGCCAGCAGCGGATCGATGGTACCGATGAGCAGGTTGGCGCTGAATCCGCCGGATACCCCGGCAAAAGCGGCTGCCATACCGGCGATGGGGTGGCGGCCGACGGCGATAAAGATCACCCCGGCGATAGGAATCAACAGAACGTATCCGATATCGCTGCCGACATTGGACATGACGCCGGCAAAGACCAGGATAAAGGTCAGCAAATGGCTGGGCGCCGAAATCACCAGCAGCCGAATCACCGCGCCGACGAGTCCGCTGCTTTCGGCCATACCGATACCCAGCATCGCCACCAGCACGACGCCGAGCGGCGCAAAACCGGTAAAATTGTCGACCATATGCAGTATGATATTGTGCAATCCTTGAACGCTCATCAGATTGACAGGGCTCACCACCGCGTCGGTGGTGGGATGTATTGCCTGCCAGCCAAGCCAATGGGCGATGCCGGAGAGAAGAATTGTAGAGAGAGCAAAGAGTGCAAACAGAGTCGCCGGATGCGGCAATGCATTACCGGCCCGTTCAACACCGCTGAGGAATTTTGAAAACCACTTTGAGGATCGGCTACGAAGAGACATAAATATTCCGTTTATGACAATTATAGTGATTGGGGGAGTCTTTTTCAAGACCTTTTTTGCGGTTTTGGGCTGCTG
>CAZSOP010000594.1:0-2122 GCA_964608385.1 uncultured Cytophagia bacterium | reverse complement strand
AAATCCTCTACCGTCCACACCTCACCATTTACTTTGAACAGAGGTTCGGAATAGAGAGCTTCGATACCATCCTGCAGCTGTTGAAATTCATCTGGTTGATTTTCCTGCTCCCAAAAGGAATTTTTCATAATCTCAATTTTTTCATCGTTCGATTTAAAATAAAGCGGACCCATCAAGTCGGTTACTTTGAAAAAAATATCCGGATTAAATTCAATTTCCTTGCCTTTCATCACCTTACGTACAAACTCGTCATACAATTTTGCCGCAGATCGCTGTGTATATTCATCGATTATACCGCGCCATCTTTCCCGACGTTGAGATTCCGTAATCACCGGTCTGTCCACCCAGCCGTTGATTTTAATCAGCAAGTACTCATTGTCGCCGGTTTTGACCGGACCCAAGATTTGATTTTTTTGCAACGGTTCCATGTACAGAGAATCGAGAATGCGGTCGTGTTCATGCGCCGACCATTCCACTTGCCGTTGCGGCAAGGTATCCAGTCCGGTAACATCAAAGTAAACTTCTTCATACGAACGTCCGCTCGTCATCTCCCGCTTCATCTCGGCAATGAAATTGCTGTCCGGGAAATTAAAATAGGATATTTTATAGCGTCGCCCGGCAACGTCGAGCACCTTAAGGGCCCGGGCAGTATCGATCGTCGCTTTTTTCAACGCCTCCTCTTGATAGAGCCACTGCCGCATGGATTGCTCTCTTCTTCCACGCAGATAGCGCTGTATGCGGTCGGAAGTAATGAATGCATTGCTGTCACCTGCTTCAAACGACAAGAGCTTTTCCGCTATGAGCGAGTTTAGAATAATTTTTTTATCCAGGTTATGGTCTCCCTTACAATAAGGCGGACGAACTGTATACTCGGCCCGGCGAATAAATTCGTTTACGGATATACTCTTGTCCTCAATTTTTACCAATATGTTTTCTTTAGGCTCTATACTCTTTTCTTTGCCACAAACGCAAAACAAAGCCAGGGCAAAGAAAACCAGAAACAATTTCATCTTCGAGGGAGCTATTTTATTGAGCAATAGCATCTATTACATTCCTGTTTTTTTCGTTCTATCGTCTCATTCGTTTGATACTGCCCTATAATAAATGCAAATCCAATCAATTTTCCAATACCATTTTTTCTGCTGCTTTGTTATCCTTTAAAAAAAGTTGCGGGGTGCGTTCTGTTATTTGAGCAGCACCATTTTCACCATATGCACTCCGGAAGGAGCCGAGAGCCGGGCAAGATAGACACCGCTGGCATAATTGTCGGCATTCCATTCCACCGTATATGAGGCGGCGGGTTGGCGCTGATCGACAAGGGTTTCGACTCTGCGTCCGAGGTTATCGAAAATGGCCAATTCAACCTTGGCATCGGATTCGAGCATATAGGCAATCGAGGTAACCGCATTAAAGGGATTGGGATAGTTTCGCATCAATTCATAATCGTTCACCAACAACGGCGTATCGGAAACATGGGTAAGAAGAATACCGGGAAGCTCGCGCCCCTTTGGCCTTGCTTCGCCTTTAGCATCGACCAGGTAACTGTTGACCCAGTCCGGCCGTTCCGGAGTGTCGCCCTCCTTTACCAGAGTCGCCCAGCGCTCATCGGTTAGGCGATCCCAGTTTTCGGTGATCTTTTCAAAATAAGACATCACCGGGCCGACATAGGCCATGTCGCTGTACCCTGCTGACGGTGCCGGAGCGATAAAGATACCCAGGTTGATTTTCCCAACCCCGGCATGTAAAATTCTGCCGATATCGGCACCGCTCCGGGTGGTCGGCTGTGTATGGACATCGGCGATGACGTAATCGGTACCGTCGTAATTGGGCTGGTTGTATTCACCGAGACGGTAATACAGATCGCTGTACCAGCCGGAAAACGGCGGCGCGCCGCTTCCCAGTTTATAGAAAAGCATCTGTTTGAGCCAGGCGATTTCCGCCTCGGAAAATTTTTCTCCATCCAGCTCCTTTTGCGCCAAACGTTCCAATTTGGTCATCAGAGGTTGCACGGTTTTGAAAAACTCGACCATACGCGGCAGCAGCCAGTGATTTTCAGGCCGTTTCGCAAAAAAATCAGCTGCACGGGCGGCAAACTCGCCGAGGATATGATAAAATTCCGGGT
>CAZSOP010000593.1:0-2130 GCA_964608385.1 uncultured Cytophagia bacterium | reverse complement strand
CCCTGCTGTCACTGGGACTCGATGCAGCAACGCCGCTGCAGGGTTTTGAACAGCTCGTAAAGGGCATCAATGATCAATTTGCACAGTACGACACCGTTATCATCGGCGGCAACATGTCAAAGCACCGCTCTCTTTTAATCGATATTACGCTGTTGGGAACGGCTGATCTCGGCAAGCTGCTGTTGCGGAAAACCGCACGACCCGGAGACCGGCTCTATGTCAGCGGTACGCCGGGCGCGTCGGCTGCCGGGCGCATTATTATGCAAAACCAAAAATGCGTTGATGAAAGATGGCAACCCCTGGTGCAAAAACATATCCAGCCGCTTCCGCGATTAAAACTGGCCCGGCATCTGGCCGCTGAAAACCTGGCCTCTGCAGCCATCGACATCAGTGACGGCCTCGTCGCCGACCTCTACCATATCTGCGAACAGAGCAGCGTCGGTGCCCGTATCGATAAATCCGGTCTGCCGCTTTTCGATCACAGCCGCGAATTTGAATCATTTACAGGTAAAAGTATTGCCGACACCGTCCTCTACGGCGGCGAAGATTATGAACTGCTCTTTACCGTGCCGGCGGATAAATCAAGAGAGAGGCTGGATGATATTGCCGACCTAACGCAAACGCCTGTTCATGAAATCGGCTTGATTACCAAAACGCCACAGATTACCCTTTATTCCCGCGAAAAAGGAAATCAAATCCTTACAAATAAAGGCTGGGATCACTTTGCTTACCGAATATAACCGACAATCCAAACAGTGCACAAGCCCGTAGACAGTTTTAAAAGCGTCAAAAAGTTGTATAGCCGGGAGGTTAAGGACAACTCCTTTGTTTGGCAGAGCGACTCAAATACATTGTCTGCGCCCCTGCAAACTCTGATTTTAACCGCCCTTACCTTTAAAAGGATAACGCCTGTTTCTGCGCAGAGTTGACGGCAAGTATCAGGTTTTTAACCAAAATCCGATCAATGTTCCAATGCGTCGAGTCGTTCTTCCATTTCCGCAAGTTTATGCAATAGAGTTTCATTCTTTCGAACCTGATCCTGCAACACTTTGGTCAACACACCCACCACATCCATGGATACCATGGATTATCGATCCGCCGTAGACACCAGCTCGGGCACATCTTCAGCGATGAATCCGACATGCGCGTCGCGATCACCCTCTTTGTAGCGAAAGGTTACCGGATTCAATTGCAAGAGCGCAGAGTGTGCAGCTTGCAAAGAGAGATCAATAATATCGGTTTTTAGCTCCCGGCTCGATCCTTCGTGCAGCGTGCCGGTGATGTGTAAATCACCATTGGTCTCCAACCGCATGCGCTCGGTTGGTGAAAAAGTGCTTCCATTTGTAAGACCACTATTATTGTAAAAATAAAGCTTGCCCTGGTAGGAAGCGATCATCGAAGCCCATGAAGACCTTGCCGTCCAGTTTGAATTGACCATCTCACCACCACCGCTGATATTGAACTGATGCGGAAACCCGGATGTCAAATAAGCACCATCGTTGGTAAACGAGCTACCCAACCGCAGTTGCGAGGACTCGTTCTCGTCGATAATATTAGCTTTGGGGAAAGCATTCTGATACCCTGCCCATCCAATAGGGAGGTTGTCACCTATAAACAGAGAACCCGTGCCTCCCAACACCATACGACGAGTGGGTCCGAACTGATCTCCTGCAATCAAACCGACATCATTGGTGAAATAGAGATTACCCTGATAAGAACCGACGCTGACGCCTTTGTCTGTTTTGGCCGTCCATTCGGTGGTACTGGAGCTATTGCTCATAGCCATGCCGCCGCTGATGAGAAATTGACCGGGATACGAAGAGGACAAGTAGCCGCCGACATCACCGGGGCTTTCGTGAAAATGGATCAAACTCGGATGCGGCGATGTATTATCATATACCTGCAGCAAATAGGCGGTGCTGGAGGTACCGATACTGATGTTGCTGAAATCAACAGCCGACTGATTGCCGGCGCTGTTGCCCTCACTCAAAACCTCATTCAAATTCTGATACTCATTGCCGATATTGTGGTCGGCATCATTCACATTATCCGGCACCACAACACTGCCACCACGCTCTAATGTAATGGTATGGTCATCAATACTTAACTGCTGATTATCCGAGCCGGCAG
>CAZSOP010000592.1:0-2131 GCA_964608385.1 uncultured Cytophagia bacterium | reverse complement strand
GGGATAAAGTTATCTCCTTCAATTATCGCGCCGATCGAATATTCAAAAGCTATCTAACCAATCAAATAAATATCCACTGGGATAAAAGCAAGCATTATTACTATAAAAATCTGCACAACACAGGAGAATATGAACGGCGCTCTTACGGTGTAAAACTTATTCTGGGGCAGCAAATACAGCGTTTCGGCACGTTATCCGGTTTTCTTCGTGCAGAGAAGATTCAAATTTCGGCTCTTTCAGGTCATGGATACGATACCGGTTCATTAATCATCAATACGATTGGATTAACCTCGGTTATCGACACCCGGGATCAATTGCCATTTCCAAAATCGGGAAAATATCACCGCTTCTTTTATGAAGCGTCTTCGGGTTCTTTCCTGGGCGCGGATATTTCGTATTTCAAGGTTAAAAACCAATTATCGAGTTACTGGACAGTCAAAGAGAGACATACTTTTTGTCCCCAGGCGATCTGGGGGTTTTCAGATTTGACGACCCCTTTTTCGGAACAATTCCGCATTGGAGGCCAGGATTCCTTTGCCGGTTTGCGGGAAGGAGGATTGCAGGGAAGACACCTTTTTATCGCCAGCATGAAATACCGTTTCTTTTTTCCCATCAATACCGCTTTTACAGGATATCTCTTTTTACGTTTGGATATCGGGGCTGTGTGGGAGAGTGTTGTGGATGTCTCTCCTCAAGATTTTATCAATGGCCGCTGTTTCGGATTTTCTATGCAATCTCCATTCGGACCGGTTTCCCTTTCCTATGGAATGGCCAGCAACAATCAAAAAAGAGTCTATTTTTCAGCAGGATATGATTTTTAACTTAACCGGGGTATACCTTTTTATGTGACCTGTGCCTGTTTGTGATCACTATTAACCCTTGATTGGATCAATTACATTAAAGGACGTTAAGAGGAGATGTGGTCAATAGGTATAATAAAAATATTTTGAAAAAACAATATTGCCAAGTTTAAGAGCTTCGCGTGAAAACTTGTCGAGATTTCTTTTCTCCAATTCAACATCAATGATCTGTTTGGCTTTTCTCCACTGATCTTCCTGATCGACTTTGTTCATAAAATGAATAAATGCCTCTTCATCTTTTTTAAATAATTTTTTTACCAGGGTTTTATAATCTTTTTTTTCGATCAGGGTATATACTGATGGATAGGGACCCGGGGGCTGGTTTTCAATCTTTTTACGCTTTATTTTAATCGATTTATCATCATCCGGATAAATGACGCGGGGCAAACCGATGATTTCATCTGTATCAACGTCCCGGACGAGCGGTCGTTTTTCAAGTTTTGGATTTAATACAAACGAAAAAATGTCCACGATATCTTCCGTTCGCCAGGTTTTTTTTCCCTGCAACTCTTTTTTCTTGACAACCTTCAGGGCCTGCTTTAATCCTCGCGCCATCAGCATGGTTTGTACAATTTCTCCGCTGAGCCCGCGTCTGTAGGTCATTTCATCCGTTTTGAACAAACTGAGAAGAAGGTCAAATTCGGATACCAGTGCGTTTTGTTCTTTTTGCGTGTATAGCTCTCTTTCTGCCGACTCGATATACTTTTTAAAATTGTCACAATGAACGGGTTTTTGATGATCTTTAACTTTTGTCAATAAATTTTCGATGAACGGACTACCATGATCCAGTCTTTGTAAAGAACGACAAAACAGCGTGTTGTCATATTCTTTATCCTCTTCTTGAAAGAAGACATTCTCAAGCGTTTTTGCCGGATCAATGAGCAAATCGATGCGGCGGTTGATTGCAAAGGTAATGTTTGCTTTGGCCTCTTCTTTGCTGAACAGAACATTATTCAAAAGGGCCAACATCAACGCTTCCATTGCCTCTTTGATTTCCCGGTCGTCATAGTCAATGCCGGCATCGAAATTGATTTCCAGAGGTTTCTCGTTTTTAATTCGTTTTCTCGCCGAAATATAAAAATGTTCTTTGATGAATTGCGGCAAGTTGGTGTGTATGATTTGCCGATAGGTTAAATGCTCTCTCCCTCCCAGAGTTTTTTCAATAAAATTTGCCGTTATCCGCTTTTTACCGCTTTCAAGGTTTTGCACAAAAGTTCATCCTTTTCTTATTTCCGCTTGTAAATTGTTCCGGCAGATTATAAAGAAACACC
>CAZSOP010000591.1:0-2131 GCA_964608385.1 uncultured Cytophagia bacterium | reverse complement strand
TTCCAGACCACCAATGTATCGCCTTTGCGCATATACCTGGTTGCTTCTTCCAGTCCGTTCCGTTGTGTCTTGGCCCCGGATGCGACATTCTTGTAAATCTGCTCACATCCGGCACTGTTCAGGGCATCCATCTGCAGATCCAGTTTCTGGTCATCCGTGGACACGCGTGCATAACCGATGTTCATTGATTCTCCTGACGTTTTTGAGATGGGGTGTTCAGGGTTCTTATACCAAGGAAATGGAGCTGTGGTTGAAAAAAATTATGTAGAGAAAAAGGGGAGAGGGATTTGATGATCCGGGGCCGCTCTTGCTCTGCCTCCCGGACTGTCATGCTGTAACTTTGTGGGTTGTGCTCGGTTTTGGGAGTCGAGTGTTTTGCCCGACGATTTCCGTTCTTTATAGATATTCTTTTATTCACTGCTCTTTATGATCTGGGACCGCTCCGGCTCTGTCCCCCCCCCAGGCTGTCATGCTGTAAGCATCTTTGTTGGTGATGCTCGATCTCTGGAATCGAACATTTTGCCCGGCGATCTCTGTTAGTGATGGGTATCCTTTGATTCACTGCTCTTTCTGAAAAGCTCTACAGTCAATCAATATCAACCGGTGATGAACATCTAATCGGTTTAACCGTTTTTCACGTTTTTCACGCTTTTTTGCAGGGGCCGCTCCGGCTCTGTCCCCGCACCTATCGCGGTGGTATTTTATCTTTTGAAAGGGGAGGGTCATGTTGTTTGATTTTTTCGAGAGGTGCTTGACCGGTTGGCGATAGATGCGTGGCCAGGAGCCTCCACGGGCTCGGCACGCTTCCCCCTGGTCCATGCAGTAATCCTTTTTTAGCGCGATGCAGATTTGTAGATAGGTTTGCTTTATGATATTGTCCGATGCATGGCCCAGGGCGCGATCGCGCCTCGCTGAATTTGGGAAAGAGCTCTACAGGCGGTCAATTTTATTCTATTTTGACGCTTACCGATCTGTTTTTTTATGTTACCACGGTCACACCATTTTGAACCTTTGACCTGTAACAGTCTGGGGGAACTATCAATCAAGTTGTTTTTTCATATCATCAATCGTTTTCAAGAGCTTTTCTTTAGATTCATTATTGGAAATTTTTTCCTTTAAATTTTCCAGCAGGTCACTTAACATTCTATCGACCCGACTCTCATAATACGATTTCGCGAACAGAGGATTTTTCATTTGTTCCTTGAACAGATTTTCATAATTGGTCATTTGCTTTTATACTCCAAGTATTTTTTTCTCAAAGCTTTTGCGCGAGATATTTCTTTCAAAGGGGTTTTCTGTCGCTTTTTTATAAACCCATGAGTAATGACAATACTCGAGTGCACTTGATAAAAGTATAACGTACGGGCTATCTTGTTCGGCATAGTTATTCTTAATTCAAATATTCCATCAATTAAATGTTTTGAAAGTTTTTCCTTGATGGGCAAATCATTATTTTTTAACTCTAAAAAGTAATTTATGGTTTCAAATACCTTTGCTCTTTCTGTGACGGAAAGAGCCATAATAAAATCCACAAACGGTTTGGTGTTTTCAAATTCAACAAACTCGATTTTGTATTTATTCTTCAACATTCAAACCTGGCAAAGGAACCATCAGATGCTTGTTTTCTGTTAAATTAAGCCGCTGAGCAACAAGAGAATTGTCATTCAAATCTATAGGAGTTATAATAACATGCAAATTTATTCTGAATTATACAAGAGTCAAATACCAGTACAGGACAAATGAGTCTTGTCTGAGGGAGCTATTTTGTTCTGAAATTCGGTCATCGGTCTTTGCGCATATCATTTACATAATCTTGAGCATCGATATCTTGCCAAATTCCTTTTCCACGACCATATAAATGACGCCAATCCAATTTATGTGGCGAGGTGTTCTTTTTTAATTTTTGGATGACTTTTTCGACAAGATCGAGCTTTTGCTGCACATTCAGATGTTCGATATTCTGCAAAGCTTTGTCTACTGTTTGATCCATTACATCCTCCGGAATAATGAATAAAATATGATAATAATATTTGTCAAAGACAATTAAAAAAAGTTCCTATCATGGCAGGTGCCTCAGACACTGCCCAGGTGGTCATGAATCGGATAATAGGTTTCGCCTGAAAAGAGCAGG
>CAZSOP010000590.1:0-2135 GCA_964608385.1 uncultured Cytophagia bacterium | reverse complement strand
GCGTTTCTTGGCGTTTTCTCAGCGGTAAAAAAAGTACTCATTATTCGGAAGAACCGCTTTTTGTCCCGGGGATGATTACAAAACCCATATGCAAGAAAAGTAATCCTTTTTCCAACAAGGCGTAAACCCATTATTTGTTTGAAGCTTGCTCAAAGCACATTGAGATGTAAACAAATACTGCGATCGTGCTAAAAAGGCAATTCATCCGTGCTGTTGATCAACTGCAACCCTTTGTCTTCGAGCTGTTCAAATTTTTCCATGGCAATTTTGTCAAAGTCAACGTCAGGGTGCTGTACCGGTGACATGCAATCGCGCAGGATATAGATTTTTTTGAGTTGTTGCGGCTGGTCGCTGAAGGTTTCCACCAGATCTTCGGCGGTCTCGAGAACACAGTGCGATTCCGCTTCTCCGGCGATCACAATGTGATCATAGGATTCCAAACTTTCTATGAACTCAGGATTGGTGGTGCCTTTGGCTGCTTCCGGAACTTCGATTTCCGGTTTTAGCATCGAATAATGTTCGGTTTTGGCAATACTGCCCTTCATCCACCAGGTCGGCTGGCTTTTACGTGCCAATGAATGCCAAAAAACAACCGACCACAGTTCAGGATCGAGAATATTGCCCACGCCGCCAATAGGGACATGATAGGGCCAGATGGTGAGTTCTTTTTGCGCATTTTCAGCCAGTTTTTTAACATATTTTTTGGACCATTGCGGCTGTAAAATGGGAATCCATTTGCCGGATTCCACATCATCAACTGTAATAATTGTCATGGGATGCGGATGGTTACCCTTTTTATCTTTCCACCAGGCTGCGTGAAAGATTTGATACGGATAATGGGAATCAAGTGAACAGGTGATGTGTGAAATGCGTTTAGCATACCGGAATATAAATTCTATGAGCCTTTTGATATCCTCCAGCGCTCCGGGAGTATAAAGTGTTCCTTTTTCATGGCTAAAATCGACCTGCATATCGATAATCATAAGCAGAATTTTGCTTTTATCTGTTTCCGAAGGTGATAATCCTGATTTTTCCGCCTCTTTGGAAATAGCGTTCACGTCAGGATAGAAAAGTGTACCAATGCGGTCCGGATTATAGAAATTGGCAAGTTTATCCATAGTGTTTTCTCCTGTAATAATGAGCACGTATGTAACTTTTTTTAAAAGTAGGTGTAAACAAGACTATAGCTTATAAAAAAACCTTGATCTGCTTATAAGAATATAGTACTTTTTTATAACTATCAAAAGCGGAACGTCATTTTCTCATGAATAAGGAGGATTCTATGCCAAATAAAGAGACGGTACAAATGGAGATGCCGGCAAAAATGATTGTGATTCAGCATGCCGGCTGTCCCAAGGGACACGATCTCATGAATCCCGATCATAAAATACACGGATATGCAGCGGTTACTGTCAATGTTAAGTACAAAGACCGCGAAGGTAAGATTCATCTCGACCCGGTATATGGAAGTTATGATAATGAGAGCGATATAGAAATTCCAAAAGATGGCGTGGCAGAGTTCTTTTGTCCTGAATGCGGCATCTCCCTGGTCGATCCGGATCAGAGCTGTAATCTTTGTTCTTCTCCCATGTTTGCCTTTATGCTGCCGAATCATGGAATTATCGAGGGTTGTTTGCGCAAGGGTTGTCGTTTTCATCATTTAAAGATCGTAACGTCGGATGAATTGATGGACCGCCTCAATGACGAACATATACTTGATTCTTATCTTTAGACAACCGAATAGTTGATCAAAGCTTTGTATCGGTTCAAATCTCGTGTTTGCGTTTTTTTTTACAATCATAAGCACTATTGATGCAGGCTTTGCTCCGCACCGGGGAATTGTTGGACAGCCGCTGTGTCGTTTTAACTCATATCTGGTGGGCCCGTCAGCCCGACCCCACCTACTGTCGCCCCCTGGCGGGGGCCTGGCTTTTTTGCGTTAGGTTCCACGGGCTCTTCTGCCCTGGGCGCATATTCACGCCAGCTGCAACCCCCGGGTGTTGCGCGATAGCGCATCCCCGGGGGTTTGAACTAACCCCAGCCATTGCCTTGAAAAACACGGCCTAAAGGCGCGTGCCACACCGTTCGAAAAACAACAGATATTGATCAAGCACAGATTATTAATTATTTAAAAA
>CAZSOP010000589.1:0-2145 GCA_964608385.1 uncultured Cytophagia bacterium | reverse complement strand
TGGCTGCTCTCGCTGAGGATGAAGGTCATCATCCCAATATGACTATAAATTATAATATTGTAGGATTGGAATGCTTTACCCACGCCATTGGCGGCCTTTCCAGGAATGATTTTATCCTGGCAGCAAAAATCGATGATTTAATAACCTAAGCGGTAGTCTATAAATGGTAAATAATGAAAACAACAAAGGCGTTATTCAATCCGTTAAAGGGAGTGTCGTGGATGTCAGGTTTGAGAACAAACTTCCGGCTCTTTATAATATTTTGCAGACAGGCAAGAATAACGAAGTAAAGATCGAAGTTTTGACCCTGTTAAACAACACAACGGTGCGTTGTATTGCATTAACGCCAATACGCCGTGTCTATCGGGGTATGCCCGTTATTGATACCGGTTCTCCGCTGACAGTTCCTGTTGGTGACAGCGTTAAGGGGCGGGCGATGAATGTTTTCGGCGATCCCATCGACCGCAAAGGGCAGCTTACCACATCGTCGCGTCGTTCCATTCATCAACGTCCTGTTCCGCTCAAGGACCGTTCTACACAGGCGGAAATTTTTGAGACCGGCATGAAGGCAATCGATATCCTGACTCCTCTTGAACGGGGGGGTAAGGCGGGTTTGTTTGGAGGGGCCGGCGTAGGGAAAACCGTTTTGATTATGGAAATTATTCACAATATGGTGGGCGAATACAAAGGCACGAGCATATTTTCAGGTATCGGTGAACGGGTACGGGAAGCGCAGGAACTCTACTATGAGTTAAAGGATACAGGTGTACTCGACAATACCGTATTGGTGTTCGGTCAGATGGATGAACAACCTGGTGCACGGTTCAGGGTTGGTCATACTGCACTCACACTGGCTGAATATTTTCGTGATGTCAAGCGGCAGGATGTGTTGATTTTAATGGATAATATTTTCCGATTTATCCAGGCCGGTGCTGAGGTTTCCGGTCTGATGGGAAGGCTACCATCGCGTGTAGGCTATCAGCCAACACTGGCAACCGAGTTGGCCGAGCTTGAGGAACGCATAAGCTCGACAAAATCCGGAGCCATAACCTCGATACAGGCGGTCTATGTGCCCGCAGATGATTTTACCGATCCGGCTGCTGTACATACGTTCAGTCATTTGTCCGCTTTTATTGTTCTGTCAAGAAAACGAGCCAGTCAGGGGCTGTATCCGGCCATCGATCCGTTGCAGTCCGGCTCTAAAATGCTGACACCTCATATTGTCGGTGAAGAACACTATCGCATTGCCCAGCAGATTCGTCAAACCCTGGCCGAATACGAAGATCTCAAGGATATTATTGCCATGCTCGGTATTGAAGAACTATCTCAGGAGGATCAAAAGACCGTAAACCGGGCTCGACGCCTGGAAAGGTTTCTGACCCAGCCTTTTCA
This sequence comes from uncultured Cytophagia bacterium, assembly GCA_964608385.1. Taxonomy (GTDB): domain Bacteria; phylum Zhuqueibacterota; class Zhuqueibacteria; order Residuimicrobiales; family Oceaniaggregativiventaceae; genus Oceaniaggregativivens_A. The sequence goes on along the minus strand of CAZSOP010000589.1, from coordinate 753 downwards.
TGTCACGGAACAGTTTACCAATGTAAAAGGAAAGACCACTTCGCTGGCAGAGGGCTTGGAAGGCTGTCGGCGCATTTTGAACGACGAATTTCACGATTATCCGGAAAGTGCATTTTATATGATCGGGAGCATCGATGAAGCGAAAAAATCAAATGAATCTTAAAATCTTGTTGCCGACGAGAATCTATATCGATTCCGTTGTCATTAAACTCATTGCTGAGGGACCAAAAGGCTCGTTTTGTTTATTGCCCAATCATATCGACTATACTGAGGTTCTCGTTCCGGGGATTCTCGTTTGTCATCCTCCCGGAGAAAATCCGTATTACGTTGCGGTTGATGAAGGAATTTTGGTTAAAAAGAGGGATGAAATTTTTGTCTCTGTCTTTGATGCGGTAAAATCGGACAATCTTGAAAAACTGGAAACAGTTCTGGACCAGAAATACAAGCGCTTGGATGCAAAAGAAAAAAGGTCGCGTTCAGCTCTTGCTATGCTTGAAGGTGGTATTATTAAAAAATTTCAGGAAACGCTTTCATGACATCTCGCCTGTCTGAAAAAAGAAAAAAAGCTCAGGAAGAAACGAGTAACAAAATTGGCGTGAAAGGTAAGCGCAAAAGCATAGCCGAGAAATCCAAAGACCACGGTGTTTGGTTTGGCCTCGGCATGTTTGGCATTGTCGGCTGGTCGGTAAGCATTCCCACGCTGATTTTATTGGCCATAGGCATATGGCTCGATAGCACCACACAGGGACAAAT
>CAZSOP010000588.1:0-2153 GCA_964608385.1 uncultured Cytophagia bacterium | reverse complement strand
CGTTACGCGCTGGGCAGGCGTTTGTGTCCGGGGCAGCCCGGAGGACGTGTCCTCAAACTGCTGCCCGCCCTCCTGATTGGCGGATTCGTGATGTTTTTCGTGGTATGGGCGGGGTACCGCTTTCAGATCAGTTCCCCTGCCACGCTGGCTCAGACGGAAAAACAGACTCATTTGGCAGTTCATGAACTCCTCGATCCTGAAAGCCCATTGGCGAACGTGTATCAGCGAATTGAACACGTCCGGTTTCCGCTTGCCGAAGTGGTGTATGGCATGTTCCGGGTGCTTCAGCACAATCGCATGGGGCACGACTCGTACTTGCTGGGCGAAAATCGAACGCACGGGTGGTGGTATTTTTTTCCGGTTGCGTTAGGCGTCAAGACGCCGCTGCCGTTTTTGGTGCTGGCCCTGCTGGGCGGCGGAATGGTGGTTCGTCAGGTCTGGCGTGAGCGAGATTGGAGACCCGCTGTGCCGGTAGTCTGCGCTGTCGTCATTCTCCTGGTCGTGCTGCCCTCAACGATTAACATCGGCCTGCGCCATATTCTGCCGATCTATCCGTTCCTGAGTATGCTGGCCGGTCGGGGACTGCTTGGGCTTTGGAGTCAGATGCGGCCCCGGGTGCTCGGCGCAGCTATTGCGTTCATGCTGTTGGGGTGGCAAGTCATAAGCGGTATTGTAGCCCATCCGGATTATCTGGCCTACTTTAATGAAGCGGCCGGGAAGCATCCGGAACGGATTCTCATTAATTCTGATTTGGATTGGGGACAGGATGCGTATCGTCTCAGAGAGACGCTGCAGCAGTTAGACCTTGACACTGTAACGGTGGCGATTCGCTACCATCGCTCTCGCAGCATGTTTGCCGTGAATCAGCACCCGAGCATTCAACGGCTCAGGCCAGGCCAGCCGGCGGCCGGCTGGGTGGCGATCAGTGCCGGGATATTGTATCGAAAACCGGGGTACGAGTGGTTACACGCGTACACGCCGACAATGCAGGTCGGAAAATCCATTTATCTCTATGACATTCCGCCGGGAAGTTGACCCCGGACAACGTACACAATGGCAATGAAAACACGACGACAGAAATCCGGTTTTATCCGGTTCATAACGATTTTAGCAGGCAATCTGCTACTGCTGCTTGTTTTGCTGGGGCTGGTAGAAGCCTATTGTCGGTTCGCGGGGATTCCGTATCGCGTGACCTGGACCCCGACCGAAACAGCCGTGGCTCGGTTTGATGACGAGCTGGGATGGTCGTATCTTCCCAATTGCTCAAAAACGCAGAGCAGCCCGAATTATTCCATTCAAGTGCATTTTGATCAGGATGGAATCCGTGTGCCGTCGCCTGACGTTCAATTTGACTATTCACGCCCCTCGGTGCTGTTTATCGGGGGGTCGTTTACGATGGGACACGGACTGTCCTATGAAGAATCGTTTGTCGGGCAATTTGCGGCCCGGCCTGATATGCCCTATCAGGTGGTCAACTTAGGGGTTCAGGGCTATGGCTCGGATCAGTCGCTGCTGACGCTTAAAAAATTCTTCCCGAAGTTCAAGACAAAGATCGTTGTCTATACTTTCATGTGGGGGCATATCACCAGAAACGGCAACTATGATCGTCGGTTACTGCATCCGGATGCAAAATTTTTGGGAACTAAGCCGCTATTTCGCTTGAATCGCCGCAAAGAGCTGTATCTGGCTCGAACGCCCTTACGCTATGAAGAGTACCTCAAATCCTGGCTGCTGGATGCGCTTACAATAAAAGTGGGCAACCGTCTGGGCTGGTTTCCGCCGTTTCCAGAAGACTTGACCAGCGCCATTATTCAGGAAATGAAGACTTATTGCGAAGCCCACCAGGCGCACTTTGTTGTGCTGAACTGGAGGTGGGTCCGCAGCAGTTATAACGCCTTGTTTGAGGAGTTGGAAGGGGTGGAGGTGATTGACACCCTGCACCATGCGCCGGCCGATTGGAACGCCCGGCGGATTCCGGGTGACGGGCATCCTGATGCAAGGGCCGGCGAACGGGTCTCGCGCATATTATATGAGTACATGCTCGAAAGAAAATGGTTTGAGGCCCCTTCTGAGAATTCACAATGAATACACCTGTCCTGTCGCAGCTTACCCGTTGGATCCACAAGCATAAATGGCCGCTTGGTCCTGGTCTC
>CAZSOP010000587.1:0-2155 GCA_964608385.1 uncultured Cytophagia bacterium | reverse complement strand
ATCCCGGTGCTGCGAGAAGCGAGCGCATAGATTCTTTAGATGTTCGGCGCTATGGCAACAGAGCTCTTTTTAATTATTATGTTCCCTTTGCCTATCGGCAATTACGCCGGCAGTGTATTGATATCGTTATCGATGATATCAATAAAATACCTTTTTACACGCCTTGTTATGTAAAAGAACCTATCTGTGCCCTGGTGCATCATCTCTTTGGCAAAAGTATATATCTGGAAACCAATCCGGTATCAGCATCTTATGTTTATCTTGCGGAAAAGCTGATCCCGCCGGCATACCGGCACACATCTTTTGCGGCGGTATCACAAAGTACGATCAACGAATTGCGGGAAAAGGGCATAAAAGGGTCCATTCATTGGTTACCCAATGCTGTCGACACAAATCGTTTTCCGGCCGGCAAGCGCCAACATAAGCCGCTTATCGGCTATTTCGGACGTCTGAAAAGATACAAGAGCGTTGAGCATTTTTTAAGAGCAATTCCGGGAGTGATAACTGCCATGCCGGATGCTGAATTTGTCGTGCTCGGCGGAGGAGATGACCGGCAAAATCTGGAAAAACTGACAAGAGAACTGCAAATCGATTCCCGGGTTAAATTTACCGGCCATGTCAGTGAGGAGGACAAAGTTTACTGGCTCGGAAAAATGTGGTGTGCGGTGAATACCTCTCCCAAAGAGGGCTGGGGGCTGACGGTCATCGAAGCCAACGCCTGCGGTACTCCCGTTGTCGCTGCTGATTCTCCCGGTTTGAGAGATTCGGTGATAAATCATAAAACCGGATTTTTGTATCCGTATGGCGATATCGAAAGCCTTTCCGAAAGCGTCATTCGGCTCTGCAAGCACCCCCTATTGCTGCAGCGAATGAGCCGGCATGCCCAAGAGTGGGCCAAAAAATTTGACTGGAATCAGTCAGCCGAAATGGCTTTGGAGATAATAGAGCGTATAATTTATCAATCAAAATAGAGATGGAGTCGTTCAATGAAAAACTATAAACTCATTAACCGTTTGTTTGCTGCAATCGCTTTTTTTATTGCTTTTGTTTTGTATTTTAAAACGATTGCTCCGACCGTTTCCTTTTGGGACTGTGGTGAGTTCATCACCTGTTCGTATATCCTGGGCATTCCCCATCCACCCGGAGCGCCCTTTTATCTGTTGGTCGGCAGATTGTTTTCCATGATACCCTTTGCAGAGGATATCGCTCTGCGCGTGAATATGATTTCGGCACTGACGTCTGCTCTGACGATCATGCTCACTTATCTGATCATTGTCCGTTTAATCAGGCAATGGCGCGGCCAGCCAAAACACAGCGAAGATATGTTTATCCTCGTTGCAAGCGGCCTGATGGGTGCACTGGCGTTTGCCTTTACGGATACGTTTTGGTTTAATGCCGTTGAAGCCGAGGTTTATGCCATCAGTATGTTTTTTACGGCTTTTATCGTTTATCTCATTCTTGTCTGGCTGGAAAAAGCGGATCAAATCGGGTCCGAGCGCTATCTGTTGTTGATCGCCTATCTGGTCGGTCTTGCCATTGGGGTACACCTGTTGTTGATTTTGGTGCTTCCGGCTATTTTTCTTATCATTTATTACAAATATCTGGACAGCCATGATGAAAATATAACGCTGAAGAATCTGGTTATTTTTGCCGGGGCCACAATTCTGATCTTTTTTGCGATCTATCCCGGCGTGGTGCAGTGGATTCCCAATCTGGCCGGGCGCTATTCCATGTGGGCTGTTGTTGCAGTCATACTGGGCCTGACCCTGCTGACCATGTATACTTTGTTGAATCGGCAAAAAGTAGCGTCAATATTTCTCATGTCTTTTATGCTGGTCATTGTCGGATATTCGACTTATTCGCTGATCTACATCCGTTCCAATCTCGATCCGGCTATAGATGAAAATGATCCCGAAACCATTCAAAATATGGTCAGTTATCTCAACCGCGAGCAATATGGAAAATGGAGTACATTTCCGCGCCGCTTCCCCGGCCTGCCCAATGAGATGCAGTTCAATCAGCAGTATCCCAATCGCAGTTATTCGACCTACAAGTTTAGTCAGCAGATGGATTTCATGTGGAATTATCAGATCAGCAAAATGTATCTGCGCTATTTCGCCTGGCAATATATCGGCAAGGGAACGACACTCGGCAG
>CAZSOP010000586.1:0-2176 GCA_964608385.1 uncultured Cytophagia bacterium | reverse complement strand
ATAATTATATCGAGGATGAATAAGTCATTGAAAATATCACTTCTCAGCGTTCTCGAGCTTGGCGGTTTTGGGTACGCATTAACCGGATGATCCAGGGAAAAAAACCGATGCGAAACATTCTTTTATTGATTTTATCTAGGTTTCTCGCTTTCCGGCAATCCTTGTTCGGTCATTGATCGCAACAGCGGTACCATCTGCTTAGTCTTGTCCGGCAATGTTGCCGGATGGTCGCGTCGCCTGTCTGTATGAAAATGGCGATAGACATCCCTGTGAACGGATCAGTCTGGCCTGTTTCGGACTGGATTCTATACAATAAAAAATCAAACAGCTGTTACTAAAGCTAACGTTTTCAGTTTTAATTGGGTATTGACATGTCTCATTCCGACCAAGTTTTTTATCACCGTTCCGAACGCGGTATCATCCGGCATCGCAGTCAGATTTATGGCCGCAGCATTCTGGGGGCGCCACTGGAAATTTTTTTACCTCCTGACCGGGGCGCTTTTGATACACTTGTCATCGCCGGGCACCATGGATCTGAAGCAGAAGGCACGGTATTGCTGTCCAGTATGCTGAGGACGCTCAAACCGGCATATCTCAGATGCGGCGTGATCACAGCCATTAATCCGGATGGACTCTTTCGCGGTACCCGGTGTAATGCTACCGGTGTGGATTTGAATCGAAATTTTCCCAGCAGTGACTGGAGTCCGAATCCCGTCATGTACCGATTCAATACGGAAGAGCCGCAGAATACACGCCTCAGTCCGGGAAAACAGGCGGCTTCAGAGCCTGAAACGGTTGCATTGCTCGGGTTAATCGACCGTTTACAACCCAATCGCATTCTCAGTATTCACGCGCCGCTTGCCTGTATCGACGATCCGCGGTTGTCGGATTATGGTCAGAAGCTTGCCGATGAAACCAATCTACCTTTGGTCGGTGACGTCGGTTATGCCACACCCGGTTCCTTTGGAACCTGGGCAAATGAAAACGGTATCCATCTTATTACCGTCGAACTGCCGGTTGCCTCGCAACAGGCAATCCGCAATCGGTTCACCCCTGCTTTTTTGCAAATCCTGCAGGGATCGTTCACAGCGTGATTTCAGAGTGTGTTTCCCTCACAGACCCATATAACCCGCCAGGGTCTTGAAGAGAAAAATGAAACAATTCCCTTCGTTCTTACGTCTAAATGAAGAATAGGTCTTTTTTTATCAATTGACCAAAGATCAAATCCCGCCTGGTCCCGTTCCGGGCACATTTTTTATATTCACAAAACCTGGAGGTCTTTGTGAGAAATAGAACTATCTTTAAGAGCCTGACTGTTTTAGTGGTTTTGTTGCTCAATGTTGCCGTCTTTGCCGGTTTTGAAACCGGTGAAACCTATCACGGTTTCGAGCTCAGGGAAAAGAAATTCGTCAAGGAGGTCAATGCAAATTGTCTTCTCTTTGAGCACAGCAAGAGCGGCGCCCGTCTTTTAAAAATCGCGGCTGATGATCCCAATAAAACCTTTAGTATTGCTTTTAAAACCGTGCCTCAGTCCGATGCGGGTACGCCACACATTATGGAGCACAGCGTTCTCAACGGCTCGAAAAATTTTCCGGTTAAAAGTCCCTTTGATGTACTGGCCAAGGGGTCACTCAACACCTTTCTTAACGCCATGACCGGTAGTGATATTACGATCTATCCGGTCGCGAGTATGAACGATAAGGATTATTTTAATCTTGTGCATGTCTATCTCGATGCTGTGTTCAATCCGTTGATCTACGAGGATCCCCGGATTCTCAAGCAGGAAGGGTGGCACTATGAGCTGACCAATAAGGACGCCCCCATAGTGTACAAGGGTGTTGTCTATAATGAGATGAAAGGTGCTTTTTCCAATCCGACTCGTGAATTGGGATTTCAGTTGCAGAAAAATTTATTTCCGGACAACGGCTATGGCTTATCATCAGGAGGCTATCCGACGGCGATTCCAAGACTTACCCATGAAGCGTTTATCGATTTTCACAAAAAATATTATCACCCTTCAAACAGCTATATCTTTTTATATGGCGATGCCGATCTGGATAAAGAACTTTCTTTTATCAATAAGGTTAATCTGTCCAATTACGAAAAATCGGATGCCAAAGCGTTTATTCCGTTACAAAAGCCTTTTGAAGAAATGAAAAAGGTGACGGCTTATTAT
>CAZSOP010000585.1:0-2178 GCA_964608385.1 uncultured Cytophagia bacterium | reverse complement strand
GGTATTTCCCCCGGTAAAGGATTTCCGGATTTGCTGTTTGGCTAAACAATCATATTCTCTGGTTTTGTGCTTTTGCTCTTCCCGGCTTGAAATCCTGGTAATAGGCCGGTTCAATGATTCTTCCATCAACGGTTTGCCGGTTTTGTATACGATAATACCCCAGTCTGGCGATGGTGTAGGCGCTTGCGAGCGTTTTTGCTAAAGTGTTGAAATGTACGAATTTTTTCTCTAAAGCGCAAAGGTCACCGGTTAAATATGCCGACCCGGGTATAAATTGATTCAGCGCCTGAACCGGCATCACTTTAGGTGCTTTGACGAGTGTGTCTATATTTTTTTTGCGTTCGTAAAGCGCAGCATAAACTGTATCGCTCCTTGCGCGCAGCAAAGGACAGATCAGCCCTTCCCTAATACGAGCCTGGGCGGCGAGCGCTTCAAGTGTGGGAACCGCGGCCAGAGGAACGGAATGGGTGAGCAAAAGGCCTTTGATCACAGCCAACCCAATCCTGAGGCCGGTAAATGATCCCGGACCGATCGATATCGCCATGCCGCTCAGGTCTTTCAGAGTAATTTCCGACTCTTTTAAGAGCGTATCAACCATGCCGATAATCTTGCGTTGATGCACATTTTTCAGATTTAACCGGGATTCCGCCACCAGCTCTGAACCATCGGAGAGGGCAACACCGCAGACCTGGGTAGCGGTATCTACCCCCAGTATGTAAAAATGATCGTTTTTCATCTTGTTGTAATTTTAATTTCCCGTTTGTTCTGCCAGCCCGGTATAAATTTCATCGACAGCTTTGTCCGGTAATAATGCGATGGTAATTCGGATTCAATGATTTCCGGCCATTCAATCAGACAGACACCCTCCCCGTAAAAATATTCATCCAGTCCCAACGTATCGATTTGATCCGCATCGAGACGATAAAAGTCAAAATGATAGACCGGTAAACGTCCATTGTATTCGTTGATAAGGGTAAAAGTCGGACTCGTCACCAGCTCCGCGACGTCAAGTCCGAGACAGAGTCCCTGGATTAATGTGGTTTTGCCGCTGCCCAGGGTTCCGCGGAAGGTCATCACATCACCGGCTCTGAGATGGTCGGAAAAAGAGCGACCGAATTTCAGAGTATCCTCTCTGCTGTTTGAAATATAGTGAACCGCTTTATCCGTCATGATCATAATCTACCTGGAATTTAGAGTAATAACAGGTAAGATGACTTCCTCAAGAGAAATGCCACCGTGTTGAAAGCTGTCCGCGTAATAGTTCAAATAATAGTGATAGTTGGTCGGATAGACAAAATAAAAATCTTCTTTGGCGATCAGATAATTGGTGTTAACACCCCGCACCGGGAGTTTAAATTTTTGCGGGTCTTTGATATACATGGCGTATTTCTTATCGGCTTTGATGTTTTTTCCATATTTATAACGCAAGCTGGTCGATGTTTTCCGGTCACCGATCACTTTGGCCCCGTGCAGGCCGCGAATACTACCATGATCGGAAGTAATGATGATGGTCGAATCGCTGCCGGCGAGCTCGCGAATGGCTTTTAATATATGCGAATGCTCAAACCAGGATCGCGTCATGGAGCGGAAAGCGGATTCGTTCGGGATCATCTCCTTCAGAAGGTTGGATGAACTGCGCGAGTGAGCCAACAGGTCGACAAAATTAACTACGATCGCCGATAAAGGAACCTGGGTAAATTCCTGAATGCGCCGCACCAGGGTTTTGGATTCCTGTATGTTGAGAATTTTAACATATTTGGGCTCGCTTTTTAGTTCGATTCCCAGCCGCTTAACCTGGTCGGTCAGCAATTCGTGTTCATACTGGTTTCTCGAGGTGTCATTGCTCTCATCATTACCGCGCCAAAGATCGGGATAATTTTTTTCGATTTCAAGAGGATACAAACCGCTGAAAATGGCATTGCGCGAATATGGCGTTGCTGTCGGTAAAATCGAATAGTAATAATCGCGTCTGATGCGAAACAGGTTTCGCAGGATCGGTTCCAGGATGAGCCATTGATCGACCCGGAGGTTGTCGATGACGATGAGAATCGTATTTTTATTTTCTTTTATATGCGGAATAACTGCTTTTTCGACAAGATTGGTGGAAAGCATCGGACCATCACCATTTGAAATCCAGTCGAGATAATGCTTTTCGATAAACCGTCCGAATTCGGCATT
>CAZSOP010000584.1:0-2189 GCA_964608385.1 uncultured Cytophagia bacterium | reverse complement strand
CCTTCGGCGTCACAGGAGGGGCAGGGCCGGGTGGTGATCTTTTTGCGCGACTGGTTGGCCATTTCAACCGTGACAATCCCGGTCGGAACCGCAATAATGCCATACCCCATAATCATAATAAGAGCTGCGAGCAGTTGCCCGATTCCGGTCTGCGGTGAAAGATCGCCGTATCCTACCGTTGTCAATGTTACCACAGCCCAATAAATACTTACGGGGATGCTCGTAAAACCGTGCTCTTCCCCTTCAATGACATACATGAGCGATCCGAAGATAATGATCAGCATAAAGACGGTATAGAGAAAAACGGTAACCTTGCGACTGCTGGCCCGCAGCGCATCCAGGATAAGGTCTGCCTGGCTGAGATATTGTACCAGCTTGAAAACCCGAAAAATGCGCAATAACCTTAAAATGCGAATAATCAAAAATACACGCAAACCCGGCAAGAGGATATCGAAATAAGTGGGCAGGATAGCCAAAAGATCAACAATTCCGTAAAAGCTGGTGATATATTTCCAGGAACGGCTGATCGCGACTATCCTCAGTAGATATTCAATCGTAAACAGAATGGTAAAAAACCATTCTACAGCATAAAGAATATGACCGTAGGGATCGCGTATCGATTTAATGCTTTCCAGCATAACAGCGGTGACACTGATGATGATGCTGAGAATAAGCAGGACATCAAACGCTTTACCCGCCCTGGTATCAGCCTCAAAAATAATTTCATACAACCGTTCTTTATTCAATAGAGGCAAAACGCTTTCTCCCCTGTTGGTGGCATCGCTGAGCCTAAAAATACTGTCATTTTAAAACAGCTGTTCACTTTTGTAACCAGCTTGGCGTTACAGCCATAAAAGAAAACAGTTATATAAAATTACCACCAAAAATAAACATGATTTGACCGGATTGGGATGTTATACGTTCCGATTAATCCTGATATCCAGCCACTCTTTGAGAATTTCTATGACTGTGACATGGTGAACATCGTTATGTAACTCGTGATGACACTGCGGATGTATAAAAAGGGTTTTATCCTCAGAACTGATCTGTTCAAAAATATACTCGCTGCCATGCGGATCATCTATGGTATCATTGGCACCATGTAAAATCAGTGTGGGTATATTGATGCGGTCAAGATGTTGTTTAATGTTATCGATAATTCGCAGAGATTCCATTCCCCATCGTACAGTCACCTTTCCATGGACCAGCGGATCGTTTCGATAATTTTCCAGGACATCTTGATCTCCGGAAAGGGCGGAGATATCGATACAGAGAGGAAGCGAATAGCGCGGCATCAAGCCGGACAAAACTCTCGCAACCAGGATTAAAAAAGGGTTCCCCACCCCGGTCGGTTCAATGGCAGCTCCACTGACAATCAAACCGGAGAACGCTTCCGGGTTCCTGATGATTCTGTCTAGCACGATCAGTGATCCCATACTATGACCGAACAGATATAGCGGACAATCGGATTGCTTTTCTCTGACAAACTCGACAAACGCAGAAAGATCGGCGCGATACTGATCCCACGAGCTGATATGCCCCCGCTGCCCGAATGATCTGCCGTGACCGCGCAAATCAAAGGTATAGATTGAATACCCCTGAGGTACGAGACTATTCACTACATTTTGATAACGTTCGCTATGCTCCCCTATGCCATGGATAATAACAAGTGCGGCTTTGGTATTATCGGATTGCCAATAACGATAAAATAAATCTGTATCATCAGCGCCGGAAAACCGGCCGGTGTGCTCACCCATTGTTTCTCTTTTCCTGCTTTTGCATAATTTCCTTTATCTTTTTCTCTTCCCATTCAGTGCCGAAAAATTTCTCCGACCCGAACACCCCTACTGCATGCCCCATGAGGCCGATTCCCCACCCAAACAAAGGCCAGTAAAACCACCAGCGACCGGGAGAGGTCAACAAATTGAGCAAAAAAAGCGCCAAATTGACCAGGATGTAAATAAAAAGATGAATATAAAATCCCTTAATCTCCTCAACGCGTTCCATGGCGCGTTTATATCGAATATCGTCATTTTCCATCTCTTTTTCTCCGTTATAGGTATCGGGTTTTTATTAAAATTTTTAGTGTCTCGATTATTCTGAAATAGATACAAATAAAAATAGTCCTTCGCACATTCGTGTGCAGAAATGCCGTAACCAGTAAAGTTACGGAAAACCGTTCTATAAAG
>CAZSOP010000583.1:0-2223 GCA_964608385.1 uncultured Cytophagia bacterium | reverse complement strand
CAGAGAAAAAACGATGTCAAAAACAGCGTGAATAACAAATATGAGAACCGGAAAAAAGACCAGAGTGCTAACCCGCGTAAAAAGGGCGACAGGATCGAAATAGCCCACCAATTGAGTAGAAAAAACAGCGGTAACCAGCAGAAAGACGAGCAGAACAAATTTATAGGAGCGAAAACGCAGCGTATCGCGTTGTCGCGGTTTTTTCCGGCGCGTTTTGATCAAAAAGCGATCAAAAGCATCCAGGGTGGTTCCCAGTGGACAAATCCAGCCGCAAAAAACGCGTCCCAGTGGAATCGTCAAAAGCAATACGACGAGTCCGATCACCATGGTAGCGATAAAGGCCCGGGCGGAAATCATGGTTGCAATGGCAACCAAAGGACTGGCACGCAGAAACAGATCAGAAGGCAGGCCGGTTTCATAGGGATAACGCGCCTGAAAAAACAAAAAGAAGAAAAAGAGTAAAAATAAAACCTGAAAAAGTCGTCGTGCCGTTCTCATAGACACCCTTTATGTCATATTGATGGTTTTAACCTTAATTTTGGAAATATCCATTGTTCCCAGTCCGCGATCCTGAGCAATTTTCAAAAATTCCATCTGATCGGGATCGACATCAAGCAGGGTTGTGGCATAGGCATCAGCGGCAACCCGGTCGGTTGCAGCTATGATCTCCTTTTTCATAACGACATCATCGAGGTTCCCGCCGGATGGACCGTTGCGCAACAAAACGCGATAGGCATCGATCAGCGTAAGAGCCGGTTTGATGGCCATATTGATATCAACGATCTTTGTCATAAAGTTTCGATGTATCGCTCCGCGGTCGCCGCCCAGGATACCCATCATATTTTTAAATCCAAGGGTCACTCTGGAAATAGAGTGGTGTTTAACGATGGGCATATTGATCAGCACATCGGCATCCAGGGCGTCTTTATAGAAAGGCCAGGATTGAATCATCTCGCCACCGGGGATATCGACCTCTTTGAAGCGGCTATCGACGATATGGCGAACCTCGGCTCCGGCGGCCTTGGCAGCCTCTTCGATACCACTACGGCGATAGCAACGGCGCGCCTGATTGCAGGTTCGGTCCAGAACCCGTACCCAGCCTGCACCGGCACTTTTACACAGTTTGACCATTTCCGCAACAGCTTCCGGATTGGTGTTGGCGGCCTGCTCCGGAACGCGATCCCATCCGATATTCGGCTTGATCAAAACGTTTTGTCCCTTTTTAACAAAGCGTTCGATACCGCCGATATTCTTCACCGCCCGGCGAACCATTTCCGCCGGCGAGCCGTTCTTAACGATGACCATATCCGGCATCTCATTTTGAGCAAACAGTGAAGCGGTGCCAAAACCTGCCGCACCGGCTACTGTTGTCCTGATAAAATCTCGTCTGTTTATATTCATTGTGCAACTCCGTTTCTTAAATAAAAAAAGCCCACCCCAGTTGACAGTTAAGGCGGGCTCGCGATTCAGCTGAATAGTAAATTATAATTGGCGCTTTATCGTGTCAATTTCATATTGAGCAGCTTTTCGCCAGCGCCTGTCATTAGCCGCTTTTTCGAATTCGCTCAGGGCTTCGTTCAAACGCCCCATCGTCTGCAATGCCTTGCCGGCTTCATAGTGAGCAGCAGCTCTGTATCGGCTCCGGTCTGCAGCCGCTTTCTGCGCTTCAGTCAATGCCTGTTGATGCTGACCAGCCTTGTTGAGAGCTTCAGCAAGGTGATAGCGGGCGCTGGTATAATCTTCCCGAATAGCCAGTGCATTCTGAAAAGCCATAATCGCATCTTCCAACCGGCCGGCGCCGGAAAGGGCGACACCGAGACTGTTATAAGCCTTGTAGTAATCGGAATTAACCGTGGTCGCCATGCGGAAAGATTTGATCGCATTATTCCAGTCTTTAATATTGGTGTAGACCAGCCCGAGGTTGTACATGGTGGTGTAAAGGCTCTGGTCGATATCAATGGCATTTTGATACGCCTCGATCGCCTGTTGCTTTCTGCCGAGACGATTATAGGCAGAGCCCATGGCGGAATAGGCGCGACTGTGGCCGGGATTGATTTCGACAACTTGCCGAAAAGAGGCAATCGCATCTTCATAACGACGCAACTTCAACATCGTCAATCCCTTGCCATAATAGGCATCATCGTAATTTTCGTTCAATTCAACGGCTTTGTTGTATTGATTCAAAGCCTCCTCATATTGTCCTTTTTTGTAGGCGGTATTACC
>CAZSOP010000582.1:0-2227 GCA_964608385.1 uncultured Cytophagia bacterium | reverse complement strand
GAAATGAAAAGAGTAACGTCAGACAGGGGTATGGTGATTGTTCTGGAAATGTCCTTGCCGTCAGCCGGATGCTTGAGAACCTTGTTGGGTTTCTATATGTCCCGGGTTATCCCACCCACAGCAAGAAAATTCTCACATAATCCGGCGGCGTATGATTACCTCATCGATTCTATCGAAAACTTTCCTCAGCCACCGTCATTTATAGAGACGATGAGACAGAGTGGATTGGTACGGATATCGCACAAACAACTCTTTATGGGAATCTGCCATCTGTACACCGCCCGGATAGCGGAGAGCACCAAATCGGCTTAAAGGCGAAAATCCTGAAATTCATTGTACAATCTTTGTATAGCAGGTATGTACGCCTGCGTTTCTGCGGCAAGAACTCCACTTGCTTTGCCGCTGCCGATCCAGAGTGATGCCCGTTTTTCACCGCCATTATAGGCGGCCAGCCCGCCATCCACATCATAGAGTTCAATGAGAGAAGACAAATACCTTGCGCCGATACGGATGTTGTAAATCGGATCAAAAAGAATCTCTTCCGACTGCGTCCATTGAATCCCTTCCGATGCAGCAACAAACATGCCCGTGGCCGGCATGATCTGCATCAATCCCATAGCCCCAACCGGAGAAACGATATCCGGCCTCCAGGTGCCCGCCGTCTCATGCGTAATGGTAGCACAAATTAAATCGGCGTTCAGGTTACTATATTTTTGGGTCATTCTAAAAATCTCTTCGGCAATCTCATATTTCTGATGCGTTAGCATGGTGACGTTATATTGATCTATGATGGCAATAATCTTTTGAATGTTGTACTGACGGATGCTGTCGACATTGATGGAAGAACGCAATGCATCGATCTGACGTTCAAGTGAGGCAATCTGGGTGTTGTGTTTTTGGCTGTATACATGGCGGACCCCCATATACACAACCAGAACAAGAGCTAAAAAGACAACAGTAAACCCGACATAGTGATACCACTTTATTTTTTCTTTTTGGTTCATTTTCTCCTTTCCCCCTGATTTCTTCCACCTCGTTTTTATTAACAGATAAAAATGTTATTAAAAAATTTAATAATTTTTTTAACCTTTTACAATATTTTTGTTGATTAATTTCTTGCACATTGTGAGGATAATTTTTACTTTCGCATTCAGCATCTGGAGTAATAAATTGACAATTCTTGTAATCTCTACAATAATCTATCTGAGTATTGTCTCCTATCTGATTTGGGGCATCACCAAATCACCCGGATATTATGACGGTAAACAAACACCTTTTGTTTCAATTGTTATCGCCACCAGGGATAGTCAAGAGGCCATTCAAGCCTGTTTAAATGCCTGTTTGGGTCAGGACTATGATAAGAATCGATTTGAGTGCATTGTTGTTGATGACGGCTCAAAAGATCAAACCGCTAAAGTTCTGGCTTTAACCTCAAAGCAACACCATAACCTGACCTTTATTACCAAACAATACAGCCTGGGATGGAAAAGCTCAAAAAAAGAAGCCTTACACCTCGCCATCCAACAGGTGCGCGGAGAGCTCGTGCTCTATACAGATTCCGATTGCATACCTCCGCCTTCCTGGTTACGCACGATAGTAAAAGCATACAATAATTCCACCGGCGCTATCGCTGGTTTTTCATACCAGGTTTCCACAAACAACGTCCTGAACCGTTTTTTAAACCTGGACAGTATGGCAACGGCTCTGGTTTCCGCCGCGTCTATTGCTCACAATCATCCGGTCACCGCCTGCGGTAGGAACATTGCCATAACAGAAAACGCCCTGGATAAAATAAAAGGCTATACCCGCCTGCCGGATACGCTTTCCGGAGACGACGATTTTATTCTTCAAACCATAGCCGCCGGCACCAATCTGCAGCTAAAATATCAATTCGAGCCAAAAAGCCATGTCCCCTCACAGGGACCTGCTTCGTGGCGCCTCTTTTTCAACCAGAAAAGCCGTCATCTCTCCGCCGGAAAACATTACAAACAACAAACTCAAATCGTTTATCTTGTTTATCATACCACCAATCTGATACTGTGGGGAGGCGCTATCATTGGGATCGCTGTAAACAAAACAATCGTACTTTTTCTAATTCTAAAATGGCTAGCCGATTATACAGCTTTGAAAAAATTTTCTAATCGATTGGATAAACCTCTCAAGCTTTATGATTTTTTTCTGTGGAATTTTATCTACCCCCTTTATCATCTGATCTGTGCAAGATCGG
>CAZSOP010000581.1:0-2229 GCA_964608385.1 uncultured Cytophagia bacterium | reverse complement strand
TTGCGAAAACGTCGGAAAACACGACTTTGATCGTGGGAGCCATACTGGTGATGTTGGGACTGAGTCTCTTTTTCCATGAGATGTTTAGCTTTTTCTATTGGCGCTGGCCTTTTTGGTGGTTTCATCATATCAAATGGCAGACGATCTATCCCACCATTATCATCCTCGTTGGTGTCGCAATCGTTATTCATGCCCTGAAAAATGAAAAGAAAGCGGATGGAGAATCCGTCAAAACAGCGGGAAAAAGGATTTATCGCAGTAAATCCAATCGCCTTATCGGCGGCGTTTGTGGCGGTATTGCAGACTATCTGCATATCGATGTAACGCTGGTCCGCATCGGTTGGGTTGTTCTTACTCTATTGACAAATATATTTGTTGGTACAAGTGCATACATCCTCTTTCTTCTTTTTGTGCCGGAAGCGGACGAAAAGAAATCCACCGAAACTCAAAAACCGGCACGACGCCGCAAATCGACGGCAAAACCAAAGAGCACTAAAAAATCGGAGGGGTCATCATGAACCGTTCTTCTTCGCTCGTTATTGGTTTGATCTTTATTGTTGTCGGTCTTTTGCTTTTGTTGAACAGGTTTAACCTTTTTTATGTCACATGGAGTAAAATATATCCCGTTCTTCTCGTCATTGCCGGACTCTATTTTTTCTATCAGGCATTTCGGGGCAAGAGTGAAAATGCCTTTTGGGGAACATTCTTTCTCCTTCTGGGCAGCTATTTTTTGCTGCAAAATTTCCATATTATCCATCGTTTTCAATTCTATGAGTTTTGGCCTGTTTTTATCGTTGCTCTCGGCGTGTCGTTTATCATTCTCTTCCTTTTTAAACCGTCGGATTGGGCCTTGCTCATACCGGGCAGTATTCTGACCTTTTTCGGCGCGATTATCCTGTTTCATACCCTTGATTTTTCCTATATGGTTATAAGGTTTGCTCAAAAATTCTGGCCGCTGGTTTTGGTCATTATCGGTGTCGGCTTGATCACCAGCTCTTTGATTAAAAAAAAGTAATCAAAATACTCGCCATCCTCATTGTTATTATTAAAACAGCAAAAGTTTTTTTGGGCATGTCGGCCGCTGCTCTCTTTGGCGTTCTCGGTGGAAGGGGACTGACCCCGGGGCTTGTTTTTAAGGATATTATTGCAGTTGTTCGAAAGAGAAAATATCGACAAACTGGTCTATACTATTGTCGATTTATCCGATGACCGGCCTTATGATTACAGAAAACAGGGGGGATAGATTCTGCGATCGTTTCTACATCTCCGGTTTGACAACATTGTGATTTTTAAAATAGGTTTTTGCCTGTTTCCAGGTTTGCACCGCATAGCAGTATAAACAGCCGTGAACACAGGTATTATAGCGGCCAATGTCCGCGCTTTTGACACAGCGGCAGGTTTTTCTCTGACCGGGGTCTTTTTGCCGGCTGACCCCGATTGAAAACAGCTTTTCAATATAGGTGTCATCGATACATTTGCCGGCCGGTATGCCGAATGGACTCAGGTCAATTCGGGAGGCACAACTCTGTATCTCAAGGTGATTGTCGCCGGCAATCTTTGCCAATTGCGGGAATAGCTCGTTATTTACTTGCTCCCCGAAATCCAAAGGCAAAATGGCGGCGTTCCTGTGCAGGTTTCTGCGCGTTTTTGCATACATATCGATCGGACTGACGATTACGCGATAAACCCATGGGGTGAGATCCTCCGCCAGCTCTGCAAAATGATCGATATGAAAGTTGATGTTGAATTTGGCGCTCAACAGAATCGGATCATAGCGCCAAATGACCTTCTCTGACCCGATCTGTTCCGCTACAATCTTTACGCGATCGATCTGCTTCTGTTGAGACGGAAGGTGGGGTTCCAAATTTTCGCCATATGCGGTAAGCGTGTAGAGAAAATAATAACGATAGCCGCTTTTATCCAGTTGCTTTAATAATGAGAGGAGAGGCAGGGCATTACGGGTCCAGAAGACGAAAATATCGACATCTTTTGCCAGCAAAGAAACGCGGCGTACCTGAGAGGGATTGAATGGATTGCTTACCATACAGTATCCCTTTTCGATACGGTTTTTGAGCCATGCGCTGTAGAATGCAGGTATATCGGTTCGGCGACTGGCGGATATGATCATGGTGTTATCCCGGCAAATAATCTTTTGAAAATAGAAAAATAGTTTGTAAACTGGTTAAAACGAAATATTATTTTCATATGCAATTATCCGATTTTGACTAT
>CAZSOP010000580.1:0-2230 GCA_964608385.1 uncultured Cytophagia bacterium | reverse complement strand
TATTTGTTGGAAACCAAATACTGTTTATAAATTTTTTGTATAACGCTGAAAATATTCTTATATTGATGCGTCAAAACAGCAAAGGAGGTAACATAGCATGGACAAAACATATAGTTGTGTCGATCGGTTTTTAAAATACATTGAATTTGACACCCAGTCTTCTGAAGCGTCTGAAACGTATCCCTCTACGGAAAAGCAAAAAACCCTTTCCGCTCATTTGGTCAAAGAGCTCGAGTCCTTGGGCCTTGAAAAAGTGGAACTGGACAACTATGGCTATGTAACGGCGACGCTACCGACAAATTCAGATCACTCCGTTCCGGTCATCGGTCTTATTGCTCATGTAGACACATCCCCTGATGTTTCAGGTGAAAATGTAAACGCCCGGCTGCATAAATCCTACCAGGGAGGAGATATCGATCTTTCCCCCGAATCCGGAGTGGTGATCAAAGCAGAAGAAAATGAAGCACTTGCCGGTCAGATTGGCAATGACATTATTACCTCAGACGGAACAACGCTTCTGGGAGCGGATAACAAGGCTGGAATTGCTGAAATTATGGATGCTCTGCAGCACATGATCCGACATCCGGAAATCAAGCATGGAAAAATCCGCATCGCTTTTACCCCGGACGAAGAGGTGGGAAAAGGAACGGAATTTTTCGACGTTAAAAAATTTGCAGCCGATTATGCCTACACTGTGGATGGGGAAACAGCCGGAGAACTGGAGGATGAAACTTTTTGCGCCGATACGGTGACACTGACCATTCATGGCGTTAATGTTCATCCCGGCTATGCCAAAAACAAACTCGTTAATGCGATTAAAGTTTCATCAGCAATCATCGACCGCTTGCCCAAGGATAGCCTCTCGCCCGAGACGACGGAAAAGCGGGAGGGATATATTCATCCTCATTTGACAAACGGGAATGTTGAAAAAGCTGAAATCAAATTATTGATTCGTGATTTTACGGTTGACGGACTGGAGGAAAAAGAAACATTTTTGCACGATATTGTGAAAGAGGTTATGAAAAGCTATCCCAAGGCCCGTTTTGAGTTCAATGTAGATGAATCGTATCGAAACATGAAATATAAAATCGATAAAAAACCCATTGTCGTAGAGTATGCTCTGGAAGCGATCAAGCGGGCAGGCCTTACTCCGATAAAGAATCTGATACGGGGTGGCACAGACGGGGCCCGGCTCTCTTATCAGGGTTTATTGACGCCCAATTTGTTTACCGGGGGCCATAATTTTCATTCGCGTCAGGAGTGGATTTCCGTCCAGGATATGCAAAAGGCCGTTGATGTGATTGTAGAATTGATCAAAGTATGGGAAGAGAAAAGCCGGACGCCCTAAATGGGAACCCTGTTTATTTATAAAACCAAACGCTGCCTGCGAGGGCCATTTAAGCTGCTCTTGTTGATTTTTTTTGTTTTGGGTTTCTGGTTTGCAAAACCGTTGTTGTTGCCGGCAATGGCTGATTTTTTATACATCCCGTCGGTGGAAAAGAAATGCGATCTCCTGATTATGAATGGAGGTTACTTTGTTTCTGCCTACGAGCTGGATCAGGTTCGAACAGCCTGGGAAAAAGGATTGGCTGAACATCTCGTTATAGTCTTCAATGAAAATTATAATGCAAATTTAATCGGGATCGATGACTATGACCGACGCATCAGAGATGCTCTTTTGGCCATGGGTTTTGAGGCCGGGGATTTTATCTTCCTGCCGGTTCATTTTGAATCTCCCTACACGCTTCACGTCGCCCAGGCCGTGGCGGATTATTGCCGTCAAGAGGGTTATAAAAATGCCCTGATCCTGTGTGATTCGTTTCATATCAGGCGCACGTTTTTGACCTATCAAAAACAGTTTCGAAAATACGGTATGGAGGCTTTTCCCTATACCTATTCTATTATTATAACCAGAGACAACTGGTGGAAATCGTCTAACGGCTTACGGCGGGGATTGGAGGGATATATAAAAATGGCTGTTTACTGGTATCGCGGGTATATTTTAATGGGGCCTAATTGGGTACATTACCGAAATATTTGAGCATTTCCCGTCAGCATATCAGGGAGGAAATACAACAGGCTGTCGATGCAGCAAAACACGAAGGTCTTTATCGAATCGATGGTCTGCACTAAATCGCAATACAACGAACCAAAAAAAAGTATCGTATGAGAATTTTATCCAACATTAAAGCTCTGATTTTTGATTGTGATGGCACCCTGGCGGAATCCG
>CAZSOP010000579.1:0-2244 GCA_964608385.1 uncultured Cytophagia bacterium | reverse complement strand
TCTCAGCGCTCTTGGCGAGCTTGGCGGTTTTGGGTACGCATTAACCGGATGAGCCTAAAAAAAAACAGTGTCCGAGGAACTGAACTAATTATTCACACAGAGCAGAAACGATCTGCCAAAATCGCCGGGAATTACAATCTTGAAACTTTTGTAATCCCGGCGATCCTGGTATGAATCCTGTTACGGTTTGAGAGGCTCAAAACGGATCAGTGTTTCCGGATCGATCGTCTCTCCGTGTCGCTGCAATTCAAAATGCAGATGCGGGCCGGTAGAAAGACCGGAACTGCCGACCTCACCAATACTTTCGCCGGCCTTTACCTGCTGTCCGTCGGATACGGTAACGCGATGCAATTGGGTGTAAACCGTGCTGTATCCCTTGCCGTGCTGAACAATGATGTAATTGCCCGCCCCCTCCTTTGAGCCATTCACCACCGTGGTATCAACAATGCCGTCAGCGGCTGCGTATACCGGCGTGCCGGTCGAAGCCGCAATATCAATACCGCGATGAAAAACCATTTTTTGGTAAATCGGATGCATGCGCCGGCCATAACCAGCGGTAACACGGCCCGATTTCAAGGGACAAATAAATTCCAAAGCCGGGGACGTCTCGTTCATAACCTGGCCGGTTGCGTTCTGTTCGGCATCCGTCGCCGTCCCGCCCGACATGGGCAAAAGCATAAAACCCAGCAAAAGCAATACCCCTGTCGCGATGATCATCGAATGTCTTTTCATTTGCATCTCTCCTTTCAAATTTTCCAGTCGCCGGCGAATCTGCTGTCCGTAACGGCCCAATGCCGGCATCGGGCTGACGGATTGTTCATAACCGCTGTCGAGCTTGATGACGTCCAAAAGATGACGCGCGTATTGATCCGGCCCGACCAGCTTTTTTTGCAGCACCAGTTGATCACAATAGCTCTCCCTCGCCTGTTGCAGACGCCTGTTGCAAATCCAGACAAGAGGATGAAAAAAGTAAAACACCTGAATGATTCCCTGCAGCTTGAGTTTGATATCATCAAAACGGCTTATGTGTGCCATTTCATGCGCCAATACAGTGCGAAGGAGCGGGCGCTTTTGCCGACCCAGCAAGGTTGCAGGCAGATAAATCACCGGCCGCAGAGTGCCCAGCGTAAACGGTACGGAAAGTTCATCCGAGGTGACAACGCGAACCGTTCTCTCTACCTGAAAACGCCGGCACAGATGAGCGATCCAGTGCAGAATATCCGAGTCCGTTACGGTTTGGGCGGCTTGAATCAAATGGTGAATACGGCGTAAACGCCGGATATAGAGAAATAAAAATGCGCCAGATCCTGCCGACCAGATAAAAAACAATAACAGATGCCACCAACTGCCCCGAACCGGCAAAGCCTGCGGAATAGCGGGGTGCCGGGTCTCAATATCAAAACGAGAGAACTGCAATGTCATATCAGAACCGTCTAAAGGCGTATCAACGCCAAATCCGCTTAAAAAGGTCCAGACACCGGATTGTTGCAAAATCGAACGGCCGCTGAGCGGAGAGGAAATATCGGGCGGCAACAGCAGTCGCAACAACACCAGACTCCACAAGCCGATCTGCCAGTAGGGTATTTTGGGCGTCAAAAGGTTGATCAGCCAAACCACAGCAAAGACGATCGCGGCATACATGGATTGCAGAATCATAAAGTCGACATGTCCGGCAGACACTTGTAAAAACAGCTCGCGAAGATTCATACCCCTACCCTTTCTCCTCCTCGTTTTCCAGCAACCGCAAAAGCTCATCGACTTCGGATGAACTCAATGTCTTGTTACGGGCAAACATGGAAACCACGGCGCTGTAATCCATCTCCAGAACCCGGTCGGCAAAAAACTGCACCATCCGTACCAGTCCCGCCGGTCTCGATATCAAAGCATGATAGAGATAGATACCGTGGAACTGCTGTCGCTGTAAAAGCTCCTTTTTGACCATTCGGTCCATCATGGTTTTGGTGGTGCTATACGCCCAGCCGGTGGTTTCGTAGAGCTGATCATGAACCTCCCGAACCGTCATGCGGTCGCTTTTCCACAAAACAGAGAGAATATCATATTCCGCTCTGGACAATTCGGGAATTTTTTTGCTTTTTGCCATCATTCATATTCCTTTTGTTACATTGTAACAACCCTATTAAATATAAACAATATTACTGGAATGTCAAGTATTATTTCAAATAGAGACTATTTTGTGGTTCTTCCGAATAATGAGTACTTTTTTAACCGCTGAGAAAACGCCAA
>CAZSOP010000578.1:0-2258 GCA_964608385.1 uncultured Cytophagia bacterium | reverse complement strand
ATAAATGGGATAGAGCGCTCTCCAAACAAAAGGGGCATCAATATAGCGATCTTGTCAAACGAGGGCCGATATCTCAATAGTTTAAATTTTGATACTTATCGATCATCTGCAGAGAGTGATTCTTTAGTAAGTTGCCTTAAAACGCTGCGTCCCGGCCAAATTATCGTGTTTTCAGTAAAAGATGATGCTTCGCATGCTCTTTCTGACGATGCCAGAAAGGCCATTGCTTTATTAGGAAGCAGAAAAATAGATAATCTGGATATGCGGGATTCCTGGGGAATGATAGCCATTAAGGATGTTGGTGTTGTACATGAATGCTTGAAAAAAAACGGCAGGGGCATGGCTTCCAGTAAAATCTCCAACCTACATGTTGATTTTAAATTGGATAAAGAAGGGGAATACATTGGTCTCTACGACACAAATTTTAATATAGTCGATTCTGTTACTTTTGACAAACAAATTCCTGACGTCTCATTCGGTCGTTTACCGATTACCTCCAATACATGGTCTTTTCTATCAAAACCAACGCCGGGCACATCGAACAATGTGTGTAAAAAAATATACGGAAAAACAGAGCCTCCCCGGTTTAACCCTTTGAAAAGCATTCATTCTGAACCGATAAATGTCGAAATAGAGGCAAAAGATTCAAATTGCAAGATTTATTATACTCTTGACGGCAATATTCCGGATCATCAGGATTATTTATATGATAATAATCCTCTATTGCTAAAAAACTCAACGGTTATACGCGCCTGTTGTACAAAGGAAAACTATTTTGATAGTGATGTTGTTACAAAAACATATATCATCCGACCTGGTATTTCTCTGCCTGTTGTTTCATTGGTAACCTCTCCGGACAATTTATGGAATCCGGATTATGGCATCTATACAGTCGGTTACGATTCTTTACGTCCGAATTATAAGCAAAGGGGAAAAGAATGGCAACGGCCCGGTCATTTTTCGTTTCTGAACAGCAAGAATAGTTACGCGATTTTTTCCGAATGTGATTTGCGGATTCATGGCGGAGTGAGCCGAAGTATTCCCAAAAAAAGCTTCCGCATATATTTTCCGGAGCTGGTGCAATTTTCCCAAAGCTCCGAGTTTGGAAGGTTTATTAAACAGGATGTTTTCGTACTTTCCGGAGGCGGCAATGATTCTGTTGCTGACAGTAGACCATTGGGGCGCAACTGGTCTTTGATTCGGGATCAATTGATGATGCAACTTTATGGTTCGATGGGGTACCCAAAGGTTCACAAGTTTTCAGTAATTCTCTATTTGAACGGCCGCTATTGGGGAATCTATCAGTTCGGGGAAAGAATCAACGAAAACTTTATGAAAAATCATACAGATTTTGAGCAGGGTGATTTGATCAAGGATAATGCTATTGTGGAAGAGGGCAGCTTTGATTATTGGCAAAAGTCGATTGATTTTTTCGAAAATGCGGATTTAAATGTCGAAACAAATTATGAAAAAGCATCAACTCTGATTAATATACAAAATTTCACCGACTATTATATTTTAAATTTATTTGCAGCCAATTGGGATTGGCCAAATCATAATATTTATTGTTATTGCGATTTACAAAATCATATTCGATGGAACTGGCTCTTGTGGGATGCCGATTGCGCATTTTTAAACAGTCCGCCTTATAACACTTTACATGAGGTGTTAGCGACTGAAGAGAGCAATGAGATATTCTTCAATCTCATTCGTTGTGATAAGTATCGCACCTATTTCATCAACCGAACGTGTTATCTTTTGAACAATCGGTTAACTCCAAAGTACATCTGTTCAATCATTGATTCCCTTTCTGCAACGATAGAGGGGGAAATAGATAACGAGACGAAAAGCTGGGGAGGATCAAAACCAGCGTGGCAAAAAAACATTGAAAAAGTTAAAATATTTGCCCGTGAGCGCCCCGCTCATTTTCGCAATATTATGAATGCGGAATTGGATGCCGGGAAAAGTGTTTATGTAAATATTTTAAATGATAAAATGCCCCATGGTACTGTCAAGATTAATGACAACCGAATTGAGCAGTTTCCCTTTTATGGAATTTACTTTGCCAATTTCCCGGTTCGGTTAAAAGTAGAACCTGGAGAAAATTATATTTTTAAAACATGGGGTAATGGATGGGAAGCCGATGAATTCACTGTGAAGATAAAAGAACAGGACACTTTGAATCTTTTTCTGGAGTTTGAAGAAATTTCAAGCTTTAAAAGAAAAGAGGGCGCTTTTAAGGTGTTGAATAATTATCC
>CAZSOP010000577.1:0-2275 GCA_964608385.1 uncultured Cytophagia bacterium | reverse complement strand
CGTTTCTTGGCGTTTTCTCAGCGGTTAAAAAAGTACTCATTATTCGGAAGAACCTCAAAATATCAACCTCATTTTAATATTTTCTGAACCGTGTTGCCGATATCAGCCGGACTGGCGGAGACATAAACTCCGCACGCTTTTAGTGTATCGATTTTTTCCATTGCTGTCCCCTTACCGCCGGAAATAATAGCACCCGCATGCCCCATTCTGCGCCCCGGAGGGGCAGTCTGGCCGGCAATAAAGGCAACGACGGGTTTTGACATCTCATCGCGAACAAAGGTTGCGGCCTCTTCTTCAGCCGTCCCTCCAATCTCTCCAATCATGACAACAGCACGGGTGTCTTTGTCGCCGTCGAAATGTCTCAGGACATCCGTAAAACGCGTTCCGATGATCGGATCCCCGCCGATACCGATACAGGTGCTCTGACCGATACCCAATTCGGTGAGCTGATGCACCGCCTCATATGTAAGCGTACCGCTGCGCGACACAACCCCCACAGTACCAGGCGTATGAATAAATCCGGGCATAATGCCTATTTTGCATTTTCCCGGAGATATAATACCAGGGCAATTGGGCCCAATAAGCGTAACGTTATTGTCTTTAACAGCCTGATAGACTGCCAGCATATCCATTGCCGGTATGCCTTCCGTTATACAAACCACAAGTTTGAGCCCCGCATCAATAGCTTCCAGAATCGCATCTGATGCAAACTGACTGGGAACAAAGATGACGGAAGCATCTGCCTTCGACGCTAGAGTCGCCTGTTGTACAGTATTAAAAACAGGAATATCCCCATCAAAGGTTTCACCGCCTTTACCCGGAGTAACGCCGGCGACAATTTTTGTTCCGTACGCCAGCATTTCCTGAGCATGGAATGACCCCTCGCTTCCGGTAATGCCTTGTACGATAACCCGGGTCGTATTGTCAACAAGAATACTCACCTTGATTCTCCAATAAAATAATTCTTTCGTTTACGCTATTGCCGCGACCACTTTTTTTGCTGCGTCTTTCAAATCCTTTGCAACACTGAAGGTTAATTCCGAGTTTTGCAACATATCTGCTGCTTCTTCTGCATTTGTACCGGCGAGGCGAATAACAACCGGTATACCGACACCGATATTTCGGGCGGCTTCAATAACCCCTCTGGCAACGCGGTCACAGCGAACAATGCCGCCGAAAATATTGATTAAAATCGCTTTGACATTTTTATCGGATAAAATGATTTTCAACCCGCTCTCAACGGTTTCAGCAGAAGCGCCACCACCGACGTCGAGAAAGTTTGCCGGGTTGGCACCGGCAAGCTTGATGATATCCATCGTCGCCATTGCCAAACCGGCTCCATTGACCATACAACCAACAGAGCCGTCCAGCTTGATATAGTTTAACATATTCTTGGAAGCTTCGACTTCAAGCGGATCTTCTTCATCAAAATCCCGCAACTTTAACAAATCCGCATGGCGAAAAAGAGCGTTATCATCCAGATTGATCTTTAAATCAAGGGCAAACAACTGACCCTCCCGGGTCATGATCATCGGATTGACCTCAAGCAGAGTGCAATCATAAGTCGTATAGGCCTTGAATAGAGCGAGAAAAAAATTAACAGCTGTTCTGATTTCCTTTCCCTCCAGGCCGAGGCCAAATGCCAACCGCCGGGCCTGGAAAGGCTGTAAGCCTATTACCCGGTCTATGCGTTCGCGCAAGATTTTTTCCGGATGGGTTTCCGCTACCTTTTCAATTTCAACACCGCCCTCTGTGCTTACCATAAAGATCAACTGGCTGCTTGAACGGTCCAGTATAATACCGGCATAAAACTCTTTGGCAATATTTACAGCCTCGGTGACCAATATGCGTCGAACCATCTTACCCTCTTTACCGGTTTGAGGCGTTACCAATTTCATACCGAACATTTCCCTGGATATCGTTTCAGCCTCTTCCGGACTGGAAGCAAAGCGAACCCCGCCGGCTTTACCTCTTCCTCCGGCATGTACCTGAGCCTTTAATACGTATTTGTCGCTAATGAGATCTTTTGCAATGGTGTAGACTTGCTCGGGGGTAAATGCGACCTTTCCCGCTTCGACAGGCACACCCAAATTCGACAATAAATGCTTTGCCTGGTATTCATGAATTTTCATCAGACCTCCCAAAAAGCAGCTGTATTATATCCAGAAAAAGTAAAAAAGATCAATCCAAAAGTCAAGTAAAACCATGGTCAGAAATTTAATCTTTTTTAAAAAAGAAAAGAAGATAGATGTTCTTAACCGGGAATTCATTGAAA
>CAZSOP010000576.1:0-2291 GCA_964608385.1 uncultured Cytophagia bacterium | reverse complement strand
ACCATGGCTAACGAACACCCATAACTCTGTCGAGGTAATACAAGTGACTGATTTTATCCATTTACACAATCACTCTCATTATAGTTTGCTTGACGGTGCCTGTAGAATCAATGATATGGTAAAAACCGCTTCAAAGTTTAATATGCCGGCTTTGGCATTGACCGATCACGGCAATATGTTCGGTGCTATTGAATTTCATCAGAGATGCAAAAACAAAGAAATTAAACCTATTTTAGGGTCTGAAATTTATGTTGCGCCGACAGACCATACTCATAAAGTTGTTGATAGCGAAACAGGAGTGACATCATATCATCTGGTGCTTTTGTGTAAAAATTTAAACGGTTATCGAAATTTGATGAAACTGGTTTCTATTGGTTATCTGGACGGATTTTATTACAAACCCCGAATCGACAAAGCACTTCTGTCCAAATATCATGATGGACTGATCGCCCTGTCTGCTTGTTTAAAGGGGGAGGTTGCCACAAGATTTTTAAAACAGGGTGGTAATAAGGCAAGAAAAGCATTGCGCGAGTATAAGGAGATTTTTGGCGATGATTTTTATCTAGAAATTCAAAATCATTCTATAGAAGAGGAAGATAAGGTACGACCTCAGCTTTTACAGCTCGGAGAGGATGAGAAGGTCAAGGTTGTTGCAACCAATGATATTCATTATCTGAAAAAGGAGCACCATGCTGCACATGATGTGTTGCTCTGCCTGCAGACCGGTAAAGATTATGAGGATCCCAGCCGGATGCGATACACGACTCAGGAACTCTATTTTAAAAGTAAAATGGAAATGTCGGAGCTCTTTGGCAACACCCCTGAGGTATTGTCCAATACGCTCGAGGTGGCGGATAAATGCGACTTGGAACTCTCCTTTGATGATTATTTATTGCCTAATTATGATATTCCCGAGGATGATGATAGCAAGGATCTCCACGAATTTTTAAGCAATATTTGTCATAAAGGCTTGAAAGAACGTTATAAAGAGCTCACGCCGAAAATAGAGGAACGCCTTGATCATGAACTGGCGATTATCAAAGAGATGGGATATTCCGGTTATTTTTTGATTACACAGGACTTTATCAATTATGCCAAGTCAAAAAATATTCCGGTCGGTCCCGGGCGTGGCAGTGCCGCCGGTAGTCTTGTCGCCTATGTGCTGGGGATAACAAATCTCGATCCTTTGGCTTATGGATTGCTTTTTGAAAGGTTTTTAAACCCGGAACGGGTTAGCATGCCCGATATCGATATTGATTTTTGTTATGAACGCCGGGAAGAAGTGATCGATTATGTAAAAGAAAAATATGGATACAACAGCGTTTGCCAGATTATTACGTTTGGAACAATGGCCGCCCGTGCGGTGATCCGCGATGTCGGACGCGTATTGAACATGAGTTTCAGTGAAGTCGATAAAATTGCCAAATTGGTGCCGCAACAGTTAAAGATAACACTGGATAAGGCCATTGAGACCGTGCCGGAATTGCGTCAGCTGGAAAAAAAAGATGAAAAACATCGCAAATTAATCGAATATTCACGCGTGCTGGAAGGCCTGGCCCGCCATGCCTCAACTCACGCTGCCGGCGTGGTCATCACCCCCGATGAATTAACCAGGTTTATCCCTCTCTATAAAACCAAAGATGGTGATATTACCACACAATATGATATGCGCTGGCTGGAGGAAATGGGTGTCCTAAAAATGGATTTTCTGGGTTTGCGCACCCTCACCGTTATTCAGAAAACCATAGACAGTGTCAAGGCCAAAGGGGTTGATCTCGATATCGAAAAAATTCCACTTGATGACCCAAAAGTTTTTCAGCTATTCGCAAACGGTGAAACAATAGCCGTTTTTCAGTTTGAAAGTTCGGGTATGCGCGAATACTTGAAAAAGCTCAAACCCGATTGCCTTGACGATCTCATTGCCATGAATGCCCTTTATAGACCCGGACCGATGGATAATATCGATGCCTTTATTCGAAATAGAAAAGGGACAAATGAGTTCGAATATCCTCATAACATGCTTAAACCCATCCTCAGAGATACATATGGTATAGCGGTTTATCAGGAACAGGTCATGAAAATGGCCAGTGACATTGCCGGATTTTCCATGGGCAAGTCCGATGTTCTCAGACGCGCAATGGGAAAGAAGAAAAAAAATGTCATGATCGAGATGCGGGCTGAATTTGTCGAAGGCGCACAGAAGAAGGGCCTGAACGAACAAAAGGCAAACGAAATATTTAATTTAATGGAGAAATTTGCCGGATACGGTTTTAACAAATCACATGCTGCCT
>CAZSOP010000575.1:0-2295 GCA_964608385.1 uncultured Cytophagia bacterium | reverse complement strand
TCAGCGCTCTTGGCGAGCTTGGCGGTTTTGGGTACGCATTAACCGGATGATCCTCTAAAGATCAACCGTGCTTATTTATTGAAAGAAAACTTGAGAAACATCGCAATCGCGACGAAGCAAAAAATCAATTGACATCCGATAGAAATATTTGTAAACTTATTATATACAGAAATCATTGAGGATTCGGTTATGAAAAAAAACGAAAAATTAACTCGTCGCAAGTTTCTTCAAACCTCCTCCGCTCTGGCAATCTCTCTGTCCGGCATTCCCCAATCCATTCAAAGTAGTCAACACGCCGATCTGGTTATTGTCGGCGGACCTGTGTTAACAGTGGACACAAACAATACGGTTCAAAATGCGCTTGCCATTCAAGGCAATCGTATTTTAGCCGTGGGTAAAAGTTATCGTGATATCCAGCCTTATATTGGCAAAGGAACAAAAGTCGTGCGTCTTAATCGACAATGTGTAACTCCGGGGATAATCGACGTCCATAACCATGTTGTCGCTCAAGCATCGAATACGATCAATTGGGTCAATTTGATTCGCTGCTCCAATGCCGCCCAGGTGCGGCAAACCCTGGCAAAATGGATTCTAGACCACGATTGGAAACCCGGCACCTGGGTTCGCTCCACTGGTTATATGTGGTTGTGGGACAAAATTGCCCAATCATCCGGCGAGCCTCCTCTGCTTGGATGGAATGATCTAGATCAAAAGGTTAAGCTTGGCTCGCATACTGTAGATTTGAGCCGGTATCCAATTTATATGGTGCAACTTAGCGGACATTATGCCACTGCCAATAAAATGGCATTACAAAAAGCAAAAATAATGGACGAATCGGGACGTTTTTATACAGGGCACAACGATAACTGTTTGACTGTGCCGGGAAAAAAGATCGGTGAGGCGTTTTCGCCGACAAGTCACGCTTTTGGTTCGTTCTTTCAGGTTGACACGTCGGGCCGGCAAAATTATCTTAATGGCATGATTTTCCACCATTATGCTATGGAAGAATTTCTCTTTCGCGCTGTCCATTTTGCAAATTTTCCAAGATTGGATGGAACGGAAATTACACAAGCACTAAAACAACGCTGCAATGAATTCATCAAATTGGGAGTAACTTCAATTTACGATAATAATTTCCGCGCAGTTAGCCTCTTTGATAAAGTTTTGGATTTTCCCAACCATGCCGAACCGCATGAAAAAGTTCGCCTGACGCTCTATCCCTATATCTGCCATTTAAACAAAGGAGCCTTTCCCGCTTATGACAACGGCCGCCGTAAGGGTATTCTCTCCACAGCACCGCTCTCTGAGGGAGATTGGATGCGTGTTCTCGGTTATAAGCTCCAGCTCGATGCCGCTGCTATGACCGGTTTTACCTGGGAACCCAGCAATAGCCTGGGTGACCAAACACACGGCAAATTAAATCTCTGGTCTTACGATAATTATTTAGAAATTGTAAAAGCATTGGATAAAATCAACGCACAAATATCGATCCATGTTGTCGGGGATAAATCTCTGGATTGGACGTTGGATGCTTATGAACACGCCGGAGTAGGTGGGAGTGATAAACGCCATCGTATCGAACATCTGCCCTGTGTGCCGAATAAAAGTCGAAATTCGCTAACCAATAAGATACAACCGCTGTTCCAACGCGCCAAAGATATGGGATTGACCTTTTGTCCCCAACCGGCTTTTATCCTCTATTATGCGATGTTTTGGGAACAGGCTTTTGGCTCAGGTGTCGGTAAACTAAAAATGGATAAAATTTTCCCTCGGGTTACGCACTCTATTCCTTATCGAAGTGCTGTTGAGGCTGGTATACCCGTAGCGTTGAGTTCCGATAGTCCTTGTGTACCCAACGCAAGTCCGATTGTCGCATTATGGGAATCCGTACATCGACGTACAAAGCAACTGGAAAATGAAGAAAATGTTTTTATCGAAAGCTTTGTGTATAATCATCCGGATAAAAACGGCACAGTCGCTGATGAACGAGTTGATTTTAATCAGGCATTGCGAGGACATACCATTGATGCGGCGGCTTGTGGATTTGAAGAGAAGCAAAAAGGATCCCTGGAAGCCGGCAAACTGGCTGATGTGGTCATCTGGAACAGTGACCTTCGCAACATCAATCAAATGCGTCCCCTTGGAGCGTTTAAAAATCTGAAACCGGCAATGACCATTATCGATGGCAAGGTTGTCTACAAAGATCCTGTCGAAGACATTCATGTTGAAAAAGCATAAACGATAAAAAAAGGTTCTTCCGAATAATGAGTACTTTTTTAACCGCTGAGAAAACGC
>CAZSOP010000574.1:0-2306 GCA_964608385.1 uncultured Cytophagia bacterium | reverse complement strand
GGCATCGACATTGATGAAATTTTACGGGGAGCGCGCGACATGGCGGCGCTGTGTAAAAAAGAAAATAATCTTTTCAACAACCCCTCCCTTCTCTACACAGCTATCCGATACCTGCTCTATCAACAGGGCAAGAACATTGAAATTCTGGCCAATTTTGAACCGCAATTGCGCTGTCTGGCTGAATGGTGGAAACAACTCTTCGGCGAAAGCGAAGGCAAGGACAACAAGGGCCTTTTCCCGGCATCGGTTAATTTGACCACGGATCTCCACTCTCTTGGTCAGTACATCCAGCAGGGTAAACGTCATTTTTTCGAAACCTTTCTCATCATCGACCGCTCAGCGGAAGAGGTCGTTATTCCGGAAACTGAAGATAATCTCGACAAGATGAATTATCTTGCCGGCAGCACACTGCATGAAATCGACCACCAGGCGTACCGCGGTACGGCACTGGCGCATTATGACGGTGGTGTGCCCAACCTCACCATCCGGGTTCCGGAACGCAGTCCATATTATCTGGGACAGCTGTTTTACTTTTTCGAATATGCTGTGGCGGTAAGCGGACTCTTGCTGGGGGTCAATCCATTCGATCAGCCGGGTGTGGAAATGTACAAGGAAAACATGTTCGCTCTTATGGGTAAACCGGGCTTTGATGATCGCCGCGAAAAACTGGAAAAACGACTGAATGAAAAAAGATGAACAACCGGGATTGAGTTCTTTGAAAAAACAGATTATGGTGGTGGATCGTTCGCAGCTGTTCGGTCACGATTCTGCCGACGCGTTCAACGGATTTGCAGCCGCCGGCAAGATGGATTTTTACAAACGCATTCTCGCCAATTCAAGATTCATCGACCGGTCGAAGGCGGAAAAAGATACTTTTCTAAAACAGCCGATCGCCTATTGTCTCATCATCGATCCGCAGCGCCAACAGGTTTTTGCTTATCAGCGTGCCGGCAAAGAGGGCCAATATGACGAAGCTAGGCTTCGCGGCAGATGGTCCTGGGGTGTCGGCGGACACATCGACCGGACGGACAGCAGCGATCAGGATCCGATCAAAGCCAGCCTTGAACGCGAGCTGGAAGAAGAGGTACATCTGCAGGTCCACGAGCCGCCGCAACTGCTCGGCTATATCAATGATGACAAAACCCCTGTTGGGCGGGTTCATTTCGGCTTGTTGTTTTACATCAGCACCGGCGGCCGGGTACAACCCCGTGATGCCGAGATCGCCTTCGGCAGCTGGAAAAGCCTAAAAGAGCTCAAAGCCATTTGCAAAAACCGCAGCATCCAGGTAGAGAGCTGGTCGGAGATCGCGTTAAAGGCGTTACAAAAAAATCCCCTCTTTTGACAGAAAAAATCTCTTGCCAAATAAGCGATAATTTTTTATATTAACATTCGTTTTTGGCGGCGTAGCTCAGTTGGTTAGAGCAGTGGAATCATAATCCACGTGTCCGCGGTTCGAATCCGTGCGCCGCTACTTTTACATTAAAAAAGGCTGCTATTGTAGCCTTTTTTATTTATAGTTGGGGTCGGACTTGCAACCAGTTGTTTTTTAATACTCACTCAGGTCCGACCCGGTTTTTCGAAACACCTGCGATCAAAGACCTGGCCGCTTGCGTGAAAGCATTTCCTCTTCATCCCGGCGATGCCGGAGGAATCTTATTCAACCCGCAGCTGCTTCTGTAAACGCTCTGCTTTTTCCTTGCCGATCTGCTGCTAAAACGCCCCTTCTTCCAATTCTTCGATGCGCTTTTGCTGCTCCTGAACGATTTTGAGCAAATAGGGAATCATGCCGGTATAATTTACATACTTGTATCCGGTAGAGGGTTCGGTGTAAACCAATTCCGGCAGAACCTTTTCAATATCTTGGGCAATAAAACCAACCTGATCCCTTTCGGATTTATCCGGATCCGACCAGTTGAAACGAACGCTCTGAACCTGCATAAGATCGGCTGCCCCAACCTCGAGCGGGGCGATATTCTCTTTGAATCGGCGGTCGGATGAATGAAGCATACCACCATTAAACAGAATATTTGTTGCAATAAGGTTGATATTGCCACCACTAGCAGCTATCTGTAATTGATTGGGTGATGTGCCAATATTTTTGCCAATATTAAAAGAGCCGGTATTACCAAAATAGATCAAACCATCGAAATTATTTGGTCCCGACGTATATCCGTCCTTGTTGCGAAAAACCACTGCCGCCTGATTACCGCGGAATTCAGTATCTCCATCAGCGACAAGGGCATAAATATGCGGTTCATTTTCTTCGATTACGGTTTGAAACAAACCACCCGCAACCAGGTCCCAGT
>CAZSOP010000573.1:0-2329 GCA_964608385.1 uncultured Cytophagia bacterium | reverse complement strand
CTGGGCATCTTAATCCTCCAAATTTAACACATTAATCTAGGAAATCAATTTCTTAACGCGCTTGGCATCTGCTCCGGTTAAAATGGCGGATTTTCGTAAATTGCGTTTCCGTTTTGCAGATTTTTTGGTCAGAATATGACTCGCGTAAGCTTTATTGCGTTTAATTTTACCGGTTGCGGTTTTTGAAAACCGTTTCTTGGCAGCTCTGCATGTCTTCATCTTTGGCATAATTTAACCTCTATACGCTTATTTTTTCGACAGGAATGCAACTATCTGCATTCCCTCCATCTTGGGTTCTTTATCAACCTTTGCTATATCGGACAATTCTTCAATGAAACGCTTCATGACCTCAAATCCCAATTCTTTGTGAACCATTTCACGCCCGCGGAAAAACAAACTCACCTTTACGCGATTACCGGATTCAATGAATTTGCGGGCATGACGGGATTTGAACATAAAATCATGTTCTTCTATTTTGGGGCGCAGACGCACTTCTTTGGTCACGATGACATGTTGTTTCTTTTTGGTTTCTTTTTCCTTTTTGCTCAACTCGTACATGTACTTGCCAAAATCCATAATCCGGCAAACCGGGGGACTGGCATTGGGAGCGACTTCGACCAGATCGTAACCGGCTTGTACGGCCATATCAAGTCCCTGTTGCAAAGGAACGACACCGACCTGGTTACCTTCAGGATCAATGAGTCTGATTTTATTAACCCGAATTTGATCATTAACGCGAATTGAACGCTTGTTAATAGCAACCTCCTGATTGTAGGTGATTTATCCATTTATTGTTTGCTTGAAACCTGCTCTTTGATTTTTTCAACAATACCGGCATACTGAAATGTACCGAGGTCTCCTTCTTTGTGCCGGCGGACTGAAAGCGTTTTTTCCTCGACTTCTTTAGGCCCAACGATAAACATATAGGGAATTTTTAATGTTGAGGCCTGGCGAATTTTATAGCCGACCTTTTCGCTTCTGTCATCGAGCTGTGAACGAATACCCTGTGCCTGTAATTTTTCATGAATCTGCAGGGCATAGTCGTGCTGAGTCTCGGTAATCGGCAAAACCGCCACCTGTACGGGGGCGAGCCAGAGCGGAAAAGCGCCGGCATAGTGCTCAATAAGCACACCGAAAAATCGTTCCAGTGATCCTAAAAGAGCACGGTGGATCATAATCGGACGGTGTTTTTCACCATCCTGACCAATAAAATTGAGATCAAAGCGTTCCGGCTCGTTAAAATCAACCTGAATGGTTGAACATTGCCAGGAGCGGCCGATACTGTCGCGAATCTTGATATCGATTTTTGGACCATAAAAAACACCTTCACCGGGATCAATGGCATAATCGATTCCACACTCTTCAAGTCCCTCTTTTAACGCTCTGGTAGCTGTTTGCCAGTTCTCTAAAGTACCGACATAATTTTCCGGTCGCGTAGATACAAATACATCATAATCGCTGAATCCAAACGCCTCGAGAATGGAAATGGAAAACTCGATCACGCGCACCACTTCGGCGTTAAGCTGATCGGGACGGCAAAAAATATGGGCGTCGTCCTGGGTAAAACCGCGAACGCGCAAAAGGCCGTGCAGCACACCGGATCGTTCATATCGATAGACGGTGCCGAGTTCAGCCCAGCGGATGGGCAGGTCGCGATAGCTTTTGGTTTCATTTTTATAAATCTGCAGATGAAAGGGACAATTCATCGGTTTGACGATATATTGCACTTCATCTACGTCCATGGGTGAAAACATGTTTTCACCGAAGAAATCCAGATGGCCGCTGGCGTTCCACAGATCCGCTTTGGCGATATGCGGTGAATGAACAAAATCATATCCACCTTCGAGATGTCGTTCTTTCCAGTAGTTTTCGATCTGATGCCGAATAAAGGCGCCTTTGGGGTGCCATAAAACCAGTCCGGAACCGATCTGCTCATTGATGCTAAAGAGATCGAGCTCTTTGCCGAGCTTGCGGTGGTCGCGTTGTTTGGCCTCCTCGAGTCGTTCGAGATAGTCGTTGAGCTGGGATTTTTTCGGAAAGGCGATACCATAAACGCGCTGCAGCTGTGGATTTTTTTCATCCCCGAGCCAATAGGCGCCGGCGATATTGAGCAGCTTGAAATATTTAATATATTTGGTTGACGGCACATGCGGACCGCGACAAAGATCATAAAAATCGCTCTCTTTGTAGACGCTGGGCGGCTCACCGAGTCGTTCGATTTGTTCGACTTTGAAGGTTTCGCCTTTTTCCTTAAAGAGCTCTATGGCCTCTTTTTGTGAAAAAGATTTGCGCTCAAAGGGATGATCAGCATTGACGATAGACTGCATTT